>JBARAE010000975.1:0-12591 GCA_049791715.1 Micromonospora sp. | reverse complement strand
GGCCACCCCCGCCGACGGGGTGCTCACCGGCGTGGGCCGGGTCGGCGGCGTACGCGTCGGCGCGGTCGCGTACGACTACACCGTCCTCGCCGGCACCCAGGGCCTCACCGGCCACCGCAAGACCGATCGCCTCCTCGACGTCGCCGCGCGGGAGGACCTGCCCGTCGTCGTCTTCGCCGAGGGCGGCGGCGGCCGGCCCAACGACACCGACCATCCCACGGTGGCCGGGCTGGAGTTGATGACGTTCGCGTCGCTCGCGCGGCTTCGCTCGCTGCGGGTCGGGGTCGCGGCCGGCTACTGCTTCGCCGGCAACGCCGCGCTGTTCGGCACGTGCGACGTCACCATCGGGGTGACCGGAGCCAGCATCGGCATGGGCGGACCGGCCATGGTGGAGGCGGCCGGGCTCGGCGCGGTCGCCCCGGAGGACGTGGGCCCGCTCGACGTGCACCTGGCCAGCGGCGCCGTCGACATCCGCGCGGCGGACGACAGCGACGCGGTGCGCCTGGCCCGACGCGTCCTCGGCTACGCGCACGGGGCGCCGGCGGAGGGCCGGCACGAGGATCAGCGCCGGTTGCGCGAGATCATGCCGGAGAACCGGCGTCGCGCCTACGACGTGCGGGACGTGCTGCGCGTGCTGTTCGACGTGGACTCGGTGCTGGAGCTGCGGGAACGCCACGGCCGGTCGCTGGTGACCGCCTTCGCCCGCCTCGGCGGACACCCGGTCGGCGTCGTCGCCAACAACCCGCTGCACCGTGCCGGCGCGATCGACGCCACCGCCGCCGCCAAGGCGACCCGCTTCCTGCGACTCTGCGAGCGGGTGAACCTGCCCGTGGTCAGCCTCTGCGACACCCCCGGGATCATGGTCGGCCCGGACGCCGAGCGCACCGGCCTGGTGCGCGCGGTCGGTGACCTCTTCACCGCCGGAGCCTCGCTGCGGACGCCGCTGGTGACCGTCGTGCTGCGCAAGGCGTACGGGCTCGGAGCCATGGCGATGGCCGGTGGCAGCTTCCACGCCGCCCGGCTCACCCTCGCCTGGCCCACCGGGGAGATCGGCCCGATGGGTCTGGAGGGGGCGGTGCGACTCGGGTACCGCCGGGAGCTGGCCGCGATCACCGACGACGCCGCGCGTGAGCGCCGGTACGACGAGCTGGTGGCACTCGCCTACGCCCGCGGCCGGGCACTGTCCGCTGCGGCGAGCTTCGAACTCGACGACGTGATCGACCCCGCGGACACCCGGGACCGGCTCATCGGGGCGCTCTTCTGACCCCTGCGGCTCAGGCGAGGTGCAGGTGGAGCCCGGGTGCCTGCGGACTTCGGCAGCGCCGCCGCGACAGCGGGTCGGCGTGCTGCCACCAGAGGGTTTCCACCGCGCGCCCGTCCGGCAGGACGTGCCTCGGGTCGCCGGGCATCCGGGTGAAGCCGGCGGACGTCAACCAGCGGCAGCTCGCCACGTTGCCGGCCTCGCACCGGGCGATGAGGTGCCGCATGCCCAGGTGCCGGTGTCCGAGCGCGCAGACCAGTTGCAGCGCTTCCCGGCCGTACCCCTGTCGGCGGGCACCGGCCACCACGGACCCTCCGACGTGCAGCTGCCGACCCGACTCGACGTAGATGCTGAGGTTCGCCACCAGTCTCCCGGTGCTCCGCTCCCGGGCGACGAACGTTCCGCACTCCCGCGTCCAGATCGGCACGTTCGATGGAAAGGCGGCCAGGTCGCCGACGACCGCGCGCTGCGACGTGCCCTGACGGTAGCGGATCTCCTCGTCCTCCAGCTCGGCGAATTCGACGAGGTCACCAACCCGGGCCACGGACACTTCCAGCCGGGTGGACCGCACGGTGTGCGTCGCGCCCCGACAGGACAGGCCCGGCACCCCCCACCGGGTCAGCGCGGTCCGCAGCAGCCCGGCGTTCTTCATGCCGCCAGGGTACGGATCATCGACGGCTGCCACCGTCCCAGCCAGGCGAAACTTTTTGCAGGGACAGTGCGACAACTCTTCCCCTCGGTCCCGCCCCGGCGATAGCCTCGCGACACCCGGTCCGGGTCCAGGGAGGGAGCCCCGTTCATGCCCGATCCGTTGAGCCCCCTGCAGCTCGCCACGCTGCGCGCCCTCTGTGACACCGCCGTACCGGCCGTCGACCGCGAGGACGACCCGGACGGTTTCTGGCGTCGCCGGGCCACCGACATCGGCGTCGACCAGGCGCTGCTGATGGCCCTCGACCTCATGCCCCCGGAGCAGCGGGCCGGACTGAGCCAACTGCTGGACGTGCTCGCCGACCAGGGCTTCGCCGACACCTCGCAGCCCTCCCGCGAGCAGATCCTCACCAACCTCTCGCTGGCGTCCCGGGAGGCGGCGGCCGGCATCGGCGGGCTCGTCGCCATGACGCTCTTCTTCGCGTACTGCCTGCCGGACGAGACGGGCCGCAATCCCGCGTGGAGCAGGTTCGGCTACCCCGGGCCGATCTCACCCGCCCCGGCCGTCCCGAAGCCGATCACGCCCCTGGTACCCGACGGCGACACCACTCTGGAGGCCGACGTCGTGGTGGTCGGCTCCGGCGCCGGCGGCGGGCTGATCGCGGGACGGCTGGCCACCGCCGGCCTCAAGGTGGTCGTCCTGGAGGCGGGCCGCTACCTGAACGAGGCGGACTTCCACCAACTGGAGCTGCTCGCCTTCCAGAGCCTCTACTGGCGCGGGGGTCCGACGCCGACCGCGGACATGAACGTCTCGCTCCAGGCCGGCTGGTGCCTCGGCGGCGGCACGACGGTCAACTGGACGAACTGCCTGCGCACCAAGGACTGGGTACGGCAGGAGTGGGCGACCCGGTACGGCCTGGACGACGTCGCCACCGACGCGTTCGACCGGCACCTGGACTCGGTGTGGCGGGACCTGTCGGTCAACGACCGCTGCTCGGAGCTGAACCCGCCGCAGGAGGCCATGCGGCGTGGCGCGGAGGCGTTGGACTGGTCCTTCGCCACCACCACCCGCAACTGGGATCCGGAGCGGCACGACCCGGCGACGGCCGGGTACCTGGGTTTCGGCGACCAGTCCGGCGCGAAGCGCTCCACGGTCGCCACCTATCTCCGGCAGGCCGCGGAGCACGGCGCCGACGTGCTGGTCGGCTGCTTCGTCGAGCAGGTGCTGGTCGAGGGCGGGCGGGCCGCCGGGGTACGCGCCCGGTGGAGCGCCGAGGACGGCAGTCGCCAGGCGACGGTCACCGTCCGGGCGCCGCAGGTGGTCGTCGCGGCGGGCGCGCTGGAGTCCCCCGGCGTGCTGCTGCGTTCCGGGATCGGCGGGCCGGCCGTGGGCAGGTATCTGCGTCTGCACCCGTGCACGGCCGTCATGGGCGACTACGGCACGGACATGAAGGCCTGGTGGGGCGCGCCGCACGCGGGGCTGGTCAACCAGTTCGCCGACGTGGAGGACGGGTACGGCTTCCTCATCGAGGGCGTGCAGTACACCACCGGCCTGGGCGCCTCCGCCGTACCGTTCACCACCGGCGAGGAACACAAGCAGGCCATGGCGGACTTTCGCAACACCGCCAGCTTCATCGGCCTGGTCCGCGACCACGGACACGGCCGGGTCACACTGGACGCCAACGGGATGACCGTCCCGTCGTACGCGATCACCGACCCGGTCGACATCCGTAACACCCGGCGGGCGCTGGCCGCGCAGGTCAGGCTGCACCACGCCGCCGGTGCGCGGCGGATCCAGGTGCTCGCCCAGGGGCTGCCGACCTGGCGGGTCGGCGACGACCTGGAGACCTTCGTCGAGCGGGTGCAGCGCATCCCGCTGCGGGCGGGCGGCGCCCGGCTCTTCTCCGCCCACCAGATGGGTACCTGCCGGATGGGCGCCGACCCGGCCACCAGCGTGGCGAACGCGCGCGGCGAACTGCACGACGTCCCCGGCGTGTGGATCGGGGACGCGTCGGCGTTCCCGACCTCCTCCGGCACCAACCCGATGATCACCATCATGGCGCTGGCCTCCCGTACCGCCGAGCACATCGCCGCGGCGGCGGGAGCGCGCACCACCCGGACGCAGGAGGTACCGGCATGACGCTCGCGGCGACGCTCATCGAGCACGGGCGGTTGTACATCGGCGGGGAGTGGGTGGAGCCCAGCGGACCGGGCACGATCGAGGTGGTCGACGCGTCCACGGAGGAGGTCATCGGGCGCATCCCCGAGGGCACGCCGGAGGACGTGGACCGCGCGGTGGCCGCCGCCCGGGCCGCCTTCGACGGGTGGGCCGCCACTCCCCTGCACCAGCGGGTCGAGCTGTGCGGTGCCGTCGCGCTCCGGCTCCAGGAACGGGCGCAGGAGATCGCCGTCCTGATCGCACAGGAGATGGGCGCGCCGCTGAAGGTGGCGGTGGGCATCCAGGCCGGGCTACCGGCCATCACCTTCGGCGCCATGGAGCACCTCGTCGAGGAGCTGCCGTGGGAGCAGCGGATCGGCAACTCCCTGGTCGTCCGGGAGCCGGTGGGTGTGGTGGGGGCGATCACGCCCTGGAACTACCCGCTGCACCAGATCGCCGCGAAGGTCGCCCCGGCCATGGTCGCCGGTTGCACCGTCGTGCTGAAACCCAGCGAGGTGGCCCCGCTCAACGCGTTCGTCCTCGCTCAGATCATGGACGAGGTGGGGGTCCCGGCCGGAGTGTTCAACCTGGTCACCGGGTACGGCCCGGTGGTCGGCGAGGCGCTCGCCGCGCACCCGGACGTCGACATGATGTCGTTCACCGGGTCGACCCGGGCCGGGCGGCGGGTCAGCGAGGTGGCCGCCGCGACGGTGAAGCGGGTGGCGCTGGAACTCGGCGGCAAGTCGGCCAACGTCATTCTCGACGACGCCGACCTGCAACGGGCGGTCGTGGACGGGTTGAAGAAGTGCTTCCTCAACTCCGGTCAGACCTGTTCCGCGCTGACCCGGATGCTCGTGCCACGCGCCCGGCTCGCCGAGGTCGAGGCGATCGCGGCAGCGGCCGTCCCGCACTTCACCGTCGGCGACCCGCTGGACGAGGCCACCGCGCTGGGCCCGCTCGTGTCCGACGTGCAACGGAAGCGGGTACGGGACTACATCGCCCGCGGCATCGCCGAGGGCGCCACGGTGGTCTGCGGTGGGGTCGAACCGCCGTCCGGCCTGGACACCGGCTACTACGTGGCGCCCACTGTGTTCAGCGAGGTCACCCCCGACATGACCATCGCCCGCGAGGAGATCTTCGGCCCGGTCCTGGCGATCATGCCGTACGACTCCGAGGACGACGCCGTGCGGATCGCCAACGACACGATGTACGGGCTGGCCGGCGGCGTGTGGTCGGGCGACCAGGAGCGCGCGCTGCGGCTGGCCCGCCGGCTGCGTACCGGGCAGGTCGAGATCAACGGAGCGGCGTTCAACCCGCTGGCGCCGTTCGGCGGGTACAAGCAGTCCGGGCACGGCCGGGAGCTGGGGCCGTACGGCGTCCTCGAGTTCACCCAGGTGAAGGCCATGCAGGTGTAGCGGCGGTCAGGCCGTTGCGGCGACGCTGGAGGAACGCCCGCCCGGCACTGTTGTCGGTGCGGGCGATCGCCGCGTCGTAGGCCCGACCGGCCTCCTCGACCCGGCCGAGCCGGCGCAGCAGGTCGGCGCGCACCGCGTGGAACACGTGGTAGTTGTCCAGGTCCAAGCCGTCGACAAGGGCCAGCGCCGCCGCCGGCCCGGCCACCTCGGCCACGGCGACCGCCCGGTTCAGCGCCACGACCGGGCTCGGCGACACCGCCATGAGCTGGTCGTACAGCGCGACGATCTGGCCCCAGTCGGTGTCGCGGGGCGCTCGGGCGTCGCTGTGCACGGCGTTGATGGCCGCCTGGATCTGGTACGGGCCGGGCCGGTCCCGGCGCAGGCAGCGGCGGACCAGCGCCTGTCCCTCGCCGATCAGCTCGGGGTCCCAGCGGGTGCGGTCCTGCTCGGCCAGCGGCACCAGGCTGCCGTCCCGCGCGGTCCGGCCGGGGCGGCGCGCCTCGGTGAGCAGCATGAGGGCGAGCAGCCCGAGCACCTCCGGCTCGTCCGGCATCAGCTCGGCGAGCAGCCGGCCCAGCCGGATCGCCTCGGCGCAGAGGTCGTCCCGGACCAGCCGCTCCCCCGAGCTGGCGGTGTACCCCTCGTTGAAGATCAGGTAGACCACGGCGAGGACGGCGCGCAGCCGGTCGGGCAGGTCCGCGTCACGCGGCACCCGGTACGGGATACCGGCGTCCCGGATCTTGGCCTTGGCCCGGACCAGCCGCTGCGCCATGGTCGGCTCGGGCAGCAGGAAGGCGCGGGCGATCTCGGCGGTGCTCAGCCCACCGAGCAGTCGCAGGGTCAGCGCGACCCGGGCACCGCTACCCAGGGCCGGGTGGCAGCAGGTGAAGATCAGGCGGAGCCGGTCGTCGCGCACGGGTCCCTCCTCGGCGGGTTCGTCGTGGGCGTACAAAAGCGCGGCCTGCGCCTGCCGGTCGGCCCGGGACGCCTCGCGGCGCAGCCGGTCGATCGCCCGGTTCCGGGCGGCGGTGATGATCCACCCCGCGGGGCTGCCCGGCAGGCCGTCGGCGGGCCACCGGTCGAGGGCCGTCGTGAACGCGTCCTGGACCGCCTCCTCGGCGAGGTCGATGTCACCGAGGACGCGGACCAGGACGGCCACCGCGCGGCCGTACTCCGCACGGAAGACCCGCTCGACGTCGTTCAGATCCGTCATACCTCGCCCTGGAACGGGCGGACCTCGATCGGCAGGGTGGTCGCCAGCGCGTAGCGGCGGCCCCACTCCAACGCGGCGTCGAGGTCGGGGGCGGTGATGATGGTGAACCCGCCGAGGTACTCCTTGCCCTCGACGAAGGGCCCGTCGGTAACCAGCACCTCGTCGCCCTTCGGTCGGAGCACGGTCGCCGTCTCCGGGGCGTGCAGCCCGTTGCCGAAGACCCAGGACCCGGCCTCGACCAGGTCGCGGCGGATGACGTCGACCTTGCGCATCACGTCGGCCAGGAACTCGGGGTCCGGCAGGCCCTGCCCGGTCGGCTGGTACATGCTGATCAGGTACTGCTTCATGCGTTTCTCCTCGCCCGGTGGCCGGCCCGCTGCCGCCCCCTTCACCCTCCACACGAACGGGCGCCCACGGAATCGACACTCCGGCCGCGGATTTCCGGGATAACGGTCTGGCCGGTGGTGTACCTGGTGCTGCTCAACACGGCGGCAGCCCGGCAATGGTTCCGTCGCGCGCCGGAGCCGGTGAACGACCGTCCCAGCAAGCGATAATCTTCCATGTATCTATTGCAAGATTCCGCCGCCTTATGACCTAATACTGACAGTTCCTTTCGCCACTCCCGCCGCCGGAGCGCGGCAACCCCCAGGGAGGAAAGATGAACCGTCCCCTTCGATCGGCGCTGCGGGCCGCCGCGGCAGCCCTGCTCACCGCGGTCACCCTGACCGCCTCGGCGACCCTCGGCGCGGCCCCGGCCGCGGCCGCCCCGGCCGGCCTGCCCGGCATGGACGTCTCCAGTTACCAGGGCAACGTGAACTGGTCCGCCGCCTGGAGCAACGGCGCCCGGTTCGCGTACGTCAAGGCCACCGAGGGCACCGGCTACACCAACCCGTACTTCGCCCAGCAGTACAACGGCTCCTACAACGTCGGGATGATCCGGGGCTCGTACCACTTCGCCCTGCCGGACCGCTCCAGCGGCGCCACCCAGGCCAACTACTTCGTCGACCACGGCGGCGGCTGGTCCAAGGACGGCAAGACGCTGCCCGGCGCGCTCGACATCGAGTACAACCCGTACGGCTCGACCTGTTACGGCCTGACCCAGAGCGGGATGCGCAGCTGGATCTCCTCGTTCGTCAACCAGTACTACTCCCGTACCGGCCGGTGGGCGACCATCTACACCACCACCGACTGGTGGAGCACCTGCACCGGCAACACCTCGCAGTTCGCCAGCAACAACCCGCTGTGGATCGCGCGCTACTCCAGCACCGTCGGCACCCTGCCGGCCGGCTGGTCGACGTACTCCTTCTGGCAGTGGGCCTCCTCCGGCACCTTCCCCGGTGACCAGGACGTGTGGAACGGCACCTGGGACCGGCTCAAGGTACTGGCCTGCAACGGGCCCTGCTGACGCACCACCGGTGGCGGGTCACCGGGCCCGCCACCGGGACCGTTCCCGAAGGAGGTCCGATGTCCGTCCCCGTACCCCGGCGGGCCGTGCTGCGCGGCGCCGTCCTGCTCGGTGCCGCCGCCGGCGTCACCGCCCTCGGCCAGTACGCCGGCAACCGCAGCGCCCGCGCCGTCACCAGCCGGGTCGACCAGCCCGTCATCGCGAACTGCGCCACCTGGGCCGCCCGGCCGCCCGCGTCGTCGGTGAGCGTCGTGCAGAGCCGACCCAACAAGATCATCATTCATCACACGGCGTTCCCGAACTCGACCGACTACAGCCTGGCCCACGCGTACCAGAACTCCCGCGACATCCAGAACCTGCACATGGACACCAACGGCTGGATCGACTCCGGGCAGCACTTCACCAACAGCCGCGGCGGCCACCTGACCGAGGGCCGGCACGGCAGCCTCTACGCCCTGCTGCACGGGCAGACCATGGTTCAGGGCGCGCACTGCGTCGGGCAGAACAGCCAGGCCATCGGCATCGAGAACGAGGGCACCTACCTCGACGTCCAGCCGCCGCAGGCGCTCTGGGACAGCCTGGTGTTGTTCTGCGCGTTCACCTGCCAGCAGTACGGCATCCCGTCCAGCGAGATCTACGGGCACAAGGACTTCAACAGCACCCAGTGCCCGGGGCTGCTGCACGACCGGCTACCCGAGCTGCGCAGCGCGGTCGCCGCCCGGCTCGGCGGCTGACCCGCCCGAGCTGGCCGGCCGCGGATACCGCGAACCCGGCCCGTCCCCGCGGATGGTGCCGCAGCCTGGGAGCGTGGCGGAGAAGCAGGCGGCGACCGAGGGGCTGGACCCCCGGGCACCGCTGGACGAGCTGTTCCGCGCCCTCTCCACCGGCCCGGACGGGCTCGACACCGCCGAGGCCCGGCGCCGACTGGCCGCGTACGGGCCCAACGAGCTGCGGCGACAGCGGCGGCGCAGCTGGTGGCGGGAGCTGGGCCGGCAGGTGGTCCACCCGCTGGCGCTGCTGCTCTGGGTGGCGGCGGCGCTGGCCTGGGTGGCCGGCACGGCGGTCGTGGCCGTGGCGATCCTGGTCGTGATCGCACTGAACGCCCTCTTCGCCTCGGCGCAGGAACGCCAGGCCGAACGCGCGGTGGAGGCCCTCACCCGCTACCTGCCCCGGCACGCCCGGGTCCGGCGCGACGGACGCTGGCAGGAGATCCCCGCGGCGGAGCTGGTACCCGGGGACGTGCTGGCCGTCGCCGAGGGCGACCGCATCTCCGCGGACGCCCGGTTGATCGACGGCACCGTGGAGGTCGACCTCTCCGCCCTCACCGGCGAGTCGCAGCCGGTCTACCGCTCGGCCGACGCGCCGTCGTCCGCCGGCGGGCCGACCGAGGCCGCCAACCTGGTCTTCAGCGGCACCAACTGCCTGGGCGGCGAGGCCCGGGCGCTGGTGCACGCGACTGGGATGCGGACCGAGCTGGGCCGGATCGCCGCCCTGTCGCAGCGGGTGGGCCGCGAGGAGAGCCCGCTGGAGAAGCAGGTACGGCGGGTCGCCTGGCTGATCGCGGCGGTGGCCGTCGGCGCCGGGCTGATCTTCTTCCCGCTCGGCGTGTTCGTCGCCGGCATGTCGACCTCCGACGCGTTCACCTTCGCCATCGGTCTGCTGGTCGCGAACGTGCCGGAGGGGCTGCTGCCCACCATCACCCTCGCCCTGGCCGTCGGCGTACGTGGCCTGGCCCGGGTGGGCGCGGTGGTGAAGCGGCTCAGCGCCGTGGAGACCCTCGGCTCGACCGACGTGATCTGCACCGACAAGACCGGCACGCTGACCGAGAACAAGATGCGGGTGGTCGCGGTGCGGGCCGCCGACACCCTGCTCGACCCGGCTCCCGGTCCCGGCGCCCGGCCGGACGCAGCGCTGTGCGCGCTGGCCGTCGCCGTGGCGGCCTGCAACAACGCCCACCCGGACAGCGGCGACCCGACCGAGGTGGCGCCGCTCCGGTTCGCCGCCGACCTCGGGGTGACGGACGCCGACCACGCCGGGCGGCGGGCGCAGTTCCGCTTCGATCCGAAGCTGCGGCTGATGTCGACGGCCGACGAGGAGGTCGGGCAGCTCTAGCTGCACACCAAGGGCGCACCGGAGGAGGTCCTCCGCAGGTGCAGCAGCGCGATCCGGGCGGACGGGTCCGAGCGGCCGCTCGACGAGGCGTACCGGAAGGAACTGGAAGCGGCGGTGACCGCGCAGGCCGGGCAGGGCCGGCGGGTCCTCGGCGTGGCCCGACGCCGGCTGACCACGGTGCCGGCGGAGCGCGCGGACGCCGAGCGGGAGTTGACCTTCCTCGGTTTCGTCGCGATGGTCGACCCGCCCCGGCCGGAGGTGCCGGACGCCGTCGCCCGCTGCCACACGGCGGGCATCCGGATCATCATGGTCACCGGCGACCACGGGTTGACCGCCGCCGCGATCGCCCGGCAGGTCGGCATCGTCCGGGGCGAGCCGACCGTGATCACCGGCGACCAGCTCGACCAGATGTCCGCCGACAGACTGCGGCGCCTGCTCGGCGAGCGGCGGGAGGTGGTCTTCGCCCGGGTCTCGCCCGAGGCGAAGCTGCACATCGCCGAGGCGCTGCGGGCCAACCACGAGGTGGTGGCGATGACCGGCGACGGGGTCAACGACGCGCCGGCGCTGCGACGGGCGGACATCGGGGTGGCGATGGGCCGGACCGGCACCGACGTGACCCGCGAGGCCGCCACGATGATCCTCACCGACGACAACTTCGCCACGATCGTCGCCGCCGTGGCGGCGGGCCGCCGGGTCTACGACAACGTCCGCAAGTTCATCCTCTACATCTTCGCCCACCTGACCCCGGAGGTCGTGCCGTTCCTGATCTTCGCGCTCTCCGCCGGGGCGGTACCGCTGCCGCTGACCGTGCTGCAGATCCTCGCCATCTACCTGGGCACCGAGACGCTGCCCGCCCTCGCGCTCGGCCGGGAGCCCGCCGAGCCCGGTCTGATGGAGCGGCCGCCGCGGCGGCGCAGTGACAAGGTGGTGAACGCGCCGATGCTGGCCCGGGGCTACGCCTTCCTCGGGCTCATCTCGGCGGCGCTGGTGATGGTGGGCTTCTTCGCGGTACTGCTGCGGGCCGGCTGGACGCCCGGCGCGCCCACCGGGGCCGGCAGTCCGTTGCACGACGCGTACCGGGAGGCGACCACGATGACCTTCCTCGGCATCGTGGCGTGCCAGGTCGGCACGGCCTTCGCAGCCCGCACGGAACACGTGTCGCTCCGCTCCATCGGCGTGTTCAGCAACCGGCTGCTGCTGTGGGGCATCGCCTTCGAGATCGCCTTCGCCGCGCTGATCGTCGGCGTGCCGCCGGTGCAGGCGGTCTTCGGCACCCGACCGCCCGACGCGGCCATGCTGGCGCTGCTGCTGGCGTTCCCGCCGATCGTGTGGGGCGCCGACGAGTTGTGCCGCGCCCTCCGGCGTCGCTGAAGCCCTGGCTTATATAAGTTGCTTCTGATAGAAAGAGGTCGTGCACGCCTTCGACGTCCTCGGGGATCCGGTCCGTCGGCGGATCCTGGAGCTGCTCGCCGCCGGCGAGCAGACGGCCGGCAGCCTCACCGCCGCCGTCCAGTCGGAGTTCGGCATCTCCCAGCCGGCCGTGTCGCAGCACCTCAAGGTGCTGCGGGACAACGGCTTCGCCACCGTACGGCCCGAGGGCACTCGCCGCCTCTATGCGGTGGACCCGCGACCGTTGCGCCAGGTGGACGCCTGGCTGGACCACTTCCGCCGGTTCTGGACGCCGCCGCTGGAGGCCCTCGCCACCGAACTGGCCAGGGGCCGACGGGAACGCCGGCTGCGCGAAGGCCGCTCCGATGAGAGGAGAGCACCATGATCGACGTGATCGGGCAGATCAGCTCCGTCGAGCGCACCGTCGGCAGCCGTACGCTGCCCGCCGGCGAGGCACGCGTGGGCATCATCAGCCAGACGTACGACGCGCCGCTGGAGGACGTCTGGGACGCCTGCACCAACGCCGACCGCATCCCCCGCTGGTTCCTGCCGATCTCCGGCGAGCTGCGGCTGGGCGGCCGCTACCAGCTCGAGGGGAACGCGGGCGGCACGATCGAGCGCTGCGACCCGCCGCACAGCTTCGCCGCCACCTGGGAGTACGGCGGCGACGTGAGCTGGATCGAGCTGCGGCTCAGCCCGGCCGGCGAGGGACGTACCCGGTTCGAGCTGGAACACGTCGCGCACGTCGACGACCAGCGCTGGGCCGAGTTCGGGCCGGGCGCCACCGGGGTCGGGTGGGACATGGGCCTGCTGGGTCTGGCGTCGTACCTGGAGGGCGACGGCAGCGGGGTCACGCCCGACCGGGCCGCCGCCTGGATGGGCACCGACGAGGCCCGCCGGTTCATCACGCTCAGCAGCGAGCGGTGGGGCGAGGCGAGCGCGGCCGCCGGCACCCCGGCTGACCAGGCCCGGGCAGCGGTGGGCCGGACC
>JBARAE010000974.1:0-12172 GCA_049791715.1 Micromonospora sp. | reverse complement strand
CGCCCACACCTTGATCGATACCGCTTCCGGCATCGCCCATCTCCACAACATCGTCCTCGCCGGGTGAGCGCCAACCCGGTCACCGGCAACGCCTTCACCGAGTTACGAGACGTCCCTTAGTCACGTCATCTGCCCTGCCAAGGTCCGCGCCCCGAAGGTCCGCATCGGACAGCTTCGCATCGGCCATCCATGCGTCGAGTTCCGCGTTAGCCAGATCTGCGTAGCGCAGATCCGCGTCGCTCAGGTCCGCGTGGTCCAGGTTCGCGCCGCCCAGATCTGCGCCGACCAGAAGGGCCCCGGACAAGTCCGCACCGCCGAGGTCCGCGCTGCCCAGGTCCGCACCGGACAAGTCCGCGCCCGACAGGTCCGCAAAACCCAGATCCGCCTGATGCAGGTCTACACCTTTCAGGTTTGTGCGGGCCAGGCCGAGGTGGTCGCCTACTTGATCTCGATTGGTGTCACGGCGGCCGAGCACTGTCAGAGCGGCCTGAATATCAACCGGAGGCGGAGAGGGAGGTGTGGGCTGGGCCCGGTCTTGAGGCGGGATGGGGCTCGGAGTGGGGACCGGCGCGTGAACCCGAACGAAGGCGGCGAGCACCTGGACCACAGCGGGATGGTCGACGGCGGAGTCACGCATGATGCGTTCCAGCGCGTAGATGGCCCCGAGGCGAACGTCGATCTTTTCGGGACCGGGCTGGCCCAATTGCTCTACTGCTGTAGTGAACCGCTCGGTGATCTGCCCCTGCTCGGAGAGTCGCTGCTGTTCGCGGTTGGCCTCGTTGGTGGCGTACAGGCCGACGCCGACGAAGAGCACCGGCACCAGGCTGCCGACCGCGACCACCCGCTGCCAGGGGTCGTGCCGCATGCTTTCCGGCCGTCGCGTCCGGGCACGAAGCCTCCGAGGGGCGAGCGTTGAGACTGGCAGGCTGGCGGAATGACGGCGGCGCGAGCGCGGGGTTGGCACAACCTCTATTGGACTCGATCCCTGCCACCCATGCCTACCCACGTAGTCCTGAGGTTCCTGTTCCACGATGCCGAGCGGCCGACAGCAACGCTGACAGCAACCACGCCGGACGGCAGCACGCTGAGGCGCATCGGCATGGACTAGGCCCCGAGCGTGCAGCCGTTCCCGGACGTGTGCGGACGCGATGCACAGAGCTTGTAAGCGAGGCGTCCTCGGCGGCCAGCTGGTATGGCGAGAGGGCCGGATGTGCCGATGGTGTCACCTTCGATCACTGCCTAACGATGGGACCGCACCGCTCATCTTCGGCGCAGCCATAGGATGCCGACGGCGAGAACGGCCAAGCCGACAAACGTGGCATAGAGCAGGCTGGTGAGCCAGGGGCCAAGCCGGTCGTCCAGGTCCAGCGCCCACCGGACGAGACCCCCGACGAGCCCCGCTATAAAGGCCGCCAAGACCAGAAGTGCCTTCTCCCCGGCCGAAAGCGGTGTCTTCCGCAGATTCATCAACCTCATGCCAGCCTCGTCTTCGCGTGAGCGTCACCGATCTTGACCGTGCCCACAGTCTCACCCCAGCGCCAGTGTTGGGGAGTCGAATCCGTGACAGTACGAACGTGGACGGCTGCGGCTGCAGTTGACCATGGACGGACGCTCGTTTGAGCCCGCCGAACTGTGCGGATGCGGGCGGCCACAAGGCTTCAGGGATCCGCCCGAGCAGCCAAGCGAGCAGCCAAACCGGCGAGCATGAGCGGACGATGGCGGACCGGGACACCGGCTTAGGCACGAGGACCAGGCGGTGGACCAGCGCCGGGGGACGGACTCGTAATGAGTAGGTCGGCCCTCTGCCCCTCGTTCCTGTCGGTGTGGGGCACACAGGGGGCACAAGACACTGTCAAACGTCGTCACCCAGCGCCTAACAATGGCAGCCGGAGACGCCCCGTGAGCAGGTGTCATCGGCCGTCCCCGCTGGTGGCGTGACAGCGGCTCTATGTTCCGCTTCAACGTCTGAAGGTGCCGTCTCGCAGACCCTGGATGCCTCGTCGTCATGCTCCAAATCGTCGGCTGCGCGCGGCGTAGGAGCGTAGAGCCCGAAGGAAGTCGATCTTCCGGAATCCGGGCCAGTACACGTCACAGAAGTACAGCTCGGAGTAGGCGGCTTGCCAGAGCAGGAACCCGGACATGCGGCGTTCTCCGCTGGTGCGGATGACCAGATCGGGGTCGGGTTGGCCGCCGGTGTACAGGTGCGCCGCGATGGCTTCGGCATTGAGGCGTTGCGCGGCGTCGTCGAGTGTCGCGCCTGCTCGTGCCTCCTGCTCTAGGAGTGAACGGACCGCGCTTACGATTTCCTCGCGGCCGTCGTAGCCGACCGCGACGGTGAGGTGGAAGTCCCCACCGCGCTCGCTGGTGGAGTCCTCGGCCAGTTTCAGGGCGTGGCGGGTCGAGTCGGGTAGAACGTCCGCGCGGCCGGCCAGGTGGAGCTGCCAGGGGTTGGCCGGCCTCAGGAGTGGTTCTGCGACAACCTCTTCAATCATCTGCATGAGGTTCTCGACCTCGTCGGACCCGCGCTTGCGCATGTTGTCGACGGAGGCGACGAACAGGGTGACGTGCCGGATGCCCATCTCGGCGCACCAGGCCAGTACCTCGTGGATGTGTTCCGCGCCGTACCGATGGCCCACCTTGGGGTCGTCGAACCCCATCTGCCTGGCCCATCGGCGATTGCCGTCCATTGCGATCGCAACGTGCCGCGGGGATGAGATGTCTGCCAGTTGGGCTTGCAGGCGGCGAGCGTAGAGCTGGTAGGCGATGCGACGGACGGGCTCGATCATGATCAGATGAAAGCACCTGAGGGAAATTTCTGCTGGCCCGTATGCCCTGGGTTGGCGATCGCTGAGATCATGCCGACCAGGCACGCACCGAGGAAGAGTGATCTGATGGCGGTCCCGGAAGCGAACGAGGCGGCCCGTGGGTTCGGCGCCCATGCTGTCGATTGGGCAGGGCGCGGGCTCTGGCTGGCGACGGCAACGCTCGGCTTGGGCCTGCTACTCAACGCTGCACTCAGCCTCTACGAGTTGACCCATCCCGGCGCGTTCTACGCTGGAAGCCCGAACTCGATGAGCGGCTCCTTCGCTTATCTCCTGGCCCAGGTCGCGGGGTATGCACAGGTTCTTCTCACGCCGCTGGTCGTCGCCGTGCTGCTGTGGGGCACCGCGAGGGTGAATGGCGGCAGTGCTGGATGGCGAGTCGTCCTTGGGCTGATCTGCGGTGCACTTGTTCTCTCCTGCGCAAACTGGTTCCGCACCAAGCCACGAGAAGACCGGACGGGGCCGGAGTTGGGCTGGGTGCATGATCAGGCCAGTGCGAGCTGGGCGCAGTTCATCGACCTTGTCGCACCGCCTCTCGTCCTGTAGCCGCTCTCCTCGCGATGGCACTACTGCTCGTCTCGAACAAGGCAGCAGCGAGCGCGGGTGCTAACAGGTGGAGCAAGACTTGTGGGCAAGAGGGCGGAGAGTTAAGCGGGCCAGGCCGTCGCTAGGCCGTCGGGTGCTAGGTGAACTGGAGGGTGGTTCAGTTAGATGGCCAGAGCTGCCGGGATCCGAGGATGGCTGTCGCCGGGCGACGGTGGCGGCTGGTGAGCGCCGTCGACGGCAAGGTCGAACACGTTGCCCGGCTTGCCGACGGGCGTCAGGTCCATCTGCTGTCGGCGTACGACACCAGCACCGGCATCGTGCTCGCCCAGGTGCAGATCGCGGCGAAGTCCAACGAAATCCCGGCGTTCACGCCACTGTTGAAGCAGGTCGCCGTCTTTAGCTGGCGTTGAGTCGCCCGATAGACTTTTGGCTATGACTGACCGCGCGCAGACCCTGCTGAGCACGATCCGGGGACCTCAGGACCTGAAGACCCTGGCACCCGAGCAGATGACCGTGCTTGGAGCCGAGATCCGGGATTTCCTGATCGCCAAAGTGGCGCGCACCGGTGGTCACATCGGCCCCAACCTCGGGGTGGTCGAGCTCACGCTCGCGATGCACCGCATCTTTGACAGCCCTCGCGACCGGTTTATCTTCGACACCGGGCACCAGGCCTACGTGCACAAGATTCTGACCGGGCGGCAGGACGGGTTTGACCTCTTGAAGCAGCGAGGCGGGCTCACGGGATACCCGAGCCAGGCCGAAAGCGAGCACGACCTCGTCGAGAACTGTCACGCCTCCACCGCGCTGTCCTACGCCGACGGCATGGCCAAGGCCTACGCCCTGCGGGGCGAGCCACGGCACGTCGTCGCGGTAGTGGGGGACGGTGCCCTCACCGGCGGTATGTGCTGGGAGGCGCTCAACAACATCGCCGCCACCCGCAACCGTCTGATCATCATCGTCAATGACAACGGCCGCTCCTACGCGCCGACCATTGGCGGGCTCGCGGATCACCTCGCGTCCCTGCGGCTCAACCCGGGGTACGAGAAGGTGCTCGATCTCATCAAGGACGCCCTGGATAAGACTCCACTGGTCGGCAAGCCGCTGTTCGACACGCTGCACGCGGTGAAGAAAGGCATCAAGGATGCCGTTGCGCCGCAAGCGATGTTTGAGGATCTCGGGATCAAATACGTCGGACCGGTCGACGGCCACGATCTGGCGGCGATGGAGTCGGCGCTCACCCTGGCTAAGGGTTACGGCGGCCCGGTCATCGTGCACGCGGTGACGCACAAGGGTTATGGCTACGCGCCGGCCGAGCAGGACGAGGCTGACCGGCTGCACTCGCCTGGTGCCTTCGATCCGGAGACGGGCAAGCTGCTGGCTGCCCCGAGTCTCAAGTGGACGAAGGTGTTCGCCGACGAGCTGGTGGCGATCGCGGGGGAGCGGCCCGATGTCGTCGGCATCACGGCTGCCATGCCGGAGTCGACCGGCATCGACAAACTTGCCGCCGCCTACCCGGACCGGGCATTTGACGTCGGCATCGCCGAGCAGCACGCGACCACGTCTGCCGCTGGGCTCGCGCTGGCCGGGCTGCACCCGGTGGTGGCGATCTACGCGACGTTCCTCAACCGTGCTTTTGACCAGGTGCTGCTGGATGTGGCACTGCACAAGCTGCCCGTGACGTTCGTGCTCGACCGGGCAGGTGTCACCGGGCCGGATGGGCCGAGCCACTACGGCATCTGGGACATGTCCATCCTCGGCGTAGTGCCGGGCCTTCGGCTGGCCGCGCCTCGTGACGCCGAGACCCTGCGCACGTCACTGCGCGAGGCAGTGGCGATCAACGATGGCCCGACTGTGGTGCGCTTCCCGACCGGGTCGGTGCCGGCCGCGCTGCCCGCGCTGCGCCAGATCGGCAGCGTCGACGTGCTCGCCGAAACGCGTGAGCGCAAAGACATCCTGCTGGTCGCGGTAGGACCCTTCGCTCACGTCGGGGTACGGGTCGCAGCTGAGCTGGCGAAGCGGGGCTTCGGCATGACCGTGGTGGACCCGCGCTGGGTCCGCCCTGTACCGGTCGAGCTGGTTGCGCTCGCGGGCTCGCATCAGCTGGTCGTGACCATTGAGGACGGGGTACGCAACGGTGGCATCGGCGAAGCGGTCGCCAAGCTGCTGCGTGACCATGAGCTGGATGTGCCGCTGCGTGACCTGGGTGTGCCGGTGCAGTGGATCGACCACGGCACGCGGGCCGAGATTCTCGCTGAGATCGGCTTGACGGCCGCTGACGTGACCGAGCGGGTCCAGGGCTGGATCGAGGCGCTGTCGGTGCCTGCCAAGCCTGGGCTGTCCAGCGTCAGCCGCGGCTAGTGACGTGATCTGAAGTGGTCAACGCCATCGAGATCGCTCCGCGGAGGCTACGGCTCCTGCCGGAACCGCCTTACAAGCGAGGGGTGGCACGTTCGAGACCTGCCGCGCCCACCGTCACCTGACCGGGCAAACCGTCTCGCAGAACCGGGAGGACCTCTCTTGCTCGCGTCGCTTGTGGTCAGGCACCTGCCGGCGGTGGTGCCGGCATGGCTGTTGGCGCTCGCCTCCGTGTGCGGATGGCGATGGCCGTTGTCGCAGCGGCTAGTCCGGCGACGGCGACCGGGAGCAGCGCGATCCATCGGGTCGGCGCCCACGGCTCGACCAGAACTGGGCCGCCGACGCAGCTGGCGGACATCGACTTGGTCTCGTGGCTGAAGAATGCGTGCGCGTACCGGTAGGTACGGCCGGCATGGCGGACCTTTTCGGGCGGCGGGGAGAGCAAATTGGTGCGGCCTCCGATCCGCACATTGGCCGCGTTGGTGAATCGGCAGTCCCTCCCGACGTCACCCGGTTCGGCGCTGTGGAACAGCCAATAGCCACGGCCGGCCATCACGCTGAACGTGGCCGACTCGCCCTCCCCAATCGGATTTGCGGCCCGGCCGGACTCGGCTGGCTTCAGGCCGATCGCGCCACCGATCAGGCAACCCAGTAACAGCAGGCCCACCGGGAGGAGGTACCACCAGGGGGCGGGGCCGGAGCGGCTGGTCACGAAGGGTCTCGGCTGGCCGGCCGCCCGCGCTTGATGGTCCGAATACATCATCACCCTCGATCCGCTCGCCCGCTGCATACCGATGTAGCAGCGCCTGTAGCAACGATGACGGACGACGGCGCACGACCGCGTGCCCCTAGTGAGTCGGACGGGGACCGGTCGGCCGGGGATGGACGCGGTCGGAGGGCTGCCCAGAACTTACAAGCGAGGGGTCACCAGCCAAAAGCGAGCGCGGACGGCCGGCTGGTCGACTAGCGCGTGTTTCAGAAGTAGCCCCTGGCCGTGGGCCTGTCCGGTTGCGCCCTTAGGAACCTCGAGGGAAAGGCGGAATGATCATGGAGTGACCAACGACGAGATCATCGAAGCACTCCGTAGCCGGGTTGCGGCTGGTCGGCCTACGGACAGCACGTACTCGCCCGAGCTGCGGGTGGCATCGTCTGCCAACCTCGACGAAGTGGAAGCGGGCCTCGGATTCAAGTTGCCGCCCCTGCTTCGACGCGTCTACCTGGAAGTTGCCAACGGTGGCGTCGGCCCGTTCGCCGGAATTGAAGGCCTGCCACCGGACGGGGAGGTCAGCGACGGCGGCGACATGGTCGCCGACTATCACGCCGGCCAGGATGCGGCCGGATGGCCAGATGGTGAGCCCCCGATCCCACCGAAGGTCCTGATGCTGTGCGACTACGGCTGCGCGATGTGGGCACTGCTGGACCGTCGACACCCCGAAGGTCGGATGTGGTGGTGGGACCAGGGCAGCCGCTACAAGCTCGATATCACGCTGGCGCAATGGCTGAGCGCCTGGCTGACCGACGGTTCGAACATCCTTGAGACCGCCGCCCCGCTACCCGATGAGAGCTGGGAAAGGTCCTAGGCACGCACGGCAAGCAGCGCAACTGTGCGGCCGTTCGCCGAAACGGCCGATCAGGCGGTGTGTCGCTGATCGATAGACAGCGAGGTCTCCGGTAGACCGTTCAACGACCAAGAAGAACGAAACCGGAGACCTCGTCGCCACCATACCGGCGGCGAGGCGGCACGACCTGACCGACGCGCAGTGGGCGGCGCTGGAACCGCTGCTGCCCAAGGGCCGCAAGCCAGGGCGTCCGCCGAAGTGGGACAAACGCCAGCTCATCGACGGGATCCGCCGGCGGGTGCCGCTCGGCTGCCCGTGGCGCGACGTCCCCGACCACCGGACCGGCGCGGTTTGGCCTACTCGTTGAGGATGTCGATACGGCCCACCAGCGGGCGCTCGATGTCGGGGCGGACCAGGTGTACCCGCCCGTGGAGCGGCCGTGGAAGCCCAGGTCGTCCTGCCTGGCCGATCCGAGCGGCAACTACATCGACCTCTACCAGAGCTGAGCCCCAAGAAACCGCCGGTAGGCAGGAAAGCGGAACGGTCCGGGAAGCTGAGCGCATCTCCTCGTCGGGCAGTTGCAGACCGTCCAGCCTCCCGGACGGCCGGTCGAGGTGCACTTGGACGGCGCCCAGACGATCACCTTGGAAGCGGCGGTACAGGGGCGGCCGAGCGACCTCCAACAGACCCTTCGCACCGCTTCCGGCAACTCAGGACGGTGGCGTGGTCGCCCGGTGCGGCAAGCCCGTCAGCGGCAAGGGCACCTGTTCGAGCTTGGCGGGCTCAGCCCAGGCGGGTACGCACCACCAGGTCGTGCAGGGCGTCCACCGCTGCCGGATCTGCGTGGTCGGGCAGCGCCGACGTGTCTCGGGCCGTCTCCAGTTCGGCCCGCAGCCGCGGCACGTCGGTGGCGAGCCGCTCCGCGGCGCCGTGGGGGAGAGGCCCGTGCTCGGCCTCCCGCTTGGCCGCGACGAGGTCCGGCACGTACGCCAACCTCGGCCCGAGCACACCGAGGTCCGTCTCCACGCGGCCGGTCCGCATCAGGTGGATCCCGGTGAGCAGCACCCGCAGCGTGTACAGCGCGGGCTTGAGCTGCCCGGTCCTGGCGTACAGCTTCTCCTGCGTGGCCGCGAACCCGAGGTAGTGGTGCGCGTGGTGACGGGTGATCAGGTGCGGGGCCAGCGACGTGAGCTCGGCGTGCACCGGGGTGGTCACGACCACCAGCGGGGACAACAGCTGCTCCAGGACGTACCCGTTGCGGCTGTTCAACAGGGTGGCGAACTTCCGCAGATCGTGGCTGACCACGTCCAGCTCGACACCGTCACGCACGCCGGTGTGCTGCAACGTCTGCGGCCCGGTGCGCAACCCGACCACCTCCGCCGGCGCCAGCAGGTGCGCGGCGCGCAGATCCAGGTCGGAGTCGACCGACGCGAACCCGTACAGATGCGCCCCGCTGACGGTGGCGAACAGCAACGGGCGGGGCAGCACGCGGGCGACCTCGGCGGCCCAGGGCGGCACTTCCAGGGTCACTGCAGGTTCCTTTCCCGTACGGCGGTGAGCAGCCGATCCACGGCGTCCCGGTCGGGCTGTTCGGGCAGGGTGCTGGCCGCCGCCGCGTCGGCCAGTTCGGCGAGTACGTGCGTGGCCCAGGCGGTGACCGCCGCCCAGGAAGCTCGCCGCGCCGCACCGCGAGCAGCTTGTCGCGCAGGTGCCGTACCTCGACCAGGATTTCCCCGGTGCGACGGCATGCCGCTCGACAAGATCCATCACGCCCGGCAACGCTACCCAAATGCCGCCCGGCCCGGGTAAGCATTTCCCGGCAGACCCGTCCGAGGCCTTGTCCCGTTCGGACTTCGCGCCAGTCGAGAAGCTTCGGCAGTCCGGTCTGTTATGGACCGACTGCCCGCTCCAGCCTCGGATCCGGCGGCGACTGCACCGCCGGCGGGCGGTGCCGCAGCACCTCCCATAGGGCCTTCGGGCCCGCGGCGACGTCCCTGGCCGTGTTGTACCAGATTGTCACCTGCCGGCATCCGTCGCAGCGGGCCGGCACCCCGACCCCGTCGACGCCGAGCTCGCGGCATAGCGTGACTGCCCGGTGCAGGTGCAGCTCCTGGCTGACCAGTAGCGCTCGGCGCACGCCGTACACGTCATGGGCCCGTCGGCAGGTGTCGTAGGTGTCGAGGCCGTACGGGTCGACCACCACCCGGGACGGGTCGACGCCCTGTCCGACGAGGTAGTCCTGCATCACGCGTACCTCGTCGCCCGAGCCGCCGTGCGCGTCGCCGGA
Source organism: Micromonospora sp. (assembly GCA_049791715.1). GTDB lineage: Bacteria > Actinomycetota > Actinomycetes > Mycobacteriales > Micromonosporaceae > Micromonospora. The sequence goes on along the minus strand of JBARAE010000974.1, from coordinate 2,603 downwards.
GATCAGCAGGGCCTTGACCTTGCCGGTCCGCAGCAGCTCCGCGCCGACGTCAAGGCGGCCCTTCAGGAACGGCATGGGCTGCGTGCCGCCCGGCGCCACCTGCGCCCCGAAGACGATGGCGACTTCGCTACCGGGTGCGTCGGCGACGGTGACGATCCGGCCGGCCGAGGACATCCGGATCCACGCCGTCGGTGCCAGGACCATCGTGGCACCGAGCGCGGCGGCGACCACGGTCCGCGCGGCCAGGCGGCGACGGCGCTCCCGCCGGGTCTCGCTGCCCTCCGGCAGCGGCAGGCCCCGGCGAACCCGCCGCGCGGCGCGCTCGATTTCGAAGAGGAACCACGGCGGCAGGCTGTTGCCGGTACGCAACCTCGCGCGCTCGTCGTCGTTCAGGTAGCCGGTGACGTGGTCGACCGCGACGGAGTAGGCGGCCATCCGCCGGCCGCCGCGGCCACGCGGCTCGACCGCGAGCCAGATGCCGAGTGTGGCCAGGACCCCGATCCAGCTGAGCGCCCCCCGGCGCTTGCTGCGGCTGCGGAGCCGGTCCCTTACGGCCAGCCAGGCGAGACGATCGTCGCGCAGCTTCGGCGCGGGTTTGGGCACCGACCCGGACATGGCGGCAGCATCGCACAAGACGGCAGGACACCGCTGACCCCAAGTCGCCAGTGCGGCAAGGCAGGATGTTGGAACCTCCTCGCATCTCACGAGCCAGCTGCGACGGCTCGGCCACCGCTGGGTCAGAGCACGCAGAACTCGTTTCCTTCCGGGTCGGCCATCACCACATGGTCGGGCGTGCCATCCTCCAGAGCATCCTGACGGATCACGGTCGCACCCGCCGTGGTCAGTCGCTCGACCGCTTCGGTCACCCGGGGCCATCGGACCTCCCACGGTTGAGCGCGGCCGCCGCCGACCTGCACGTCCAGGTGGACCCGGTTCTTTACGACCTTGGGCTCGGGGCCATATCGGAACAATCGGATATCTTTTGCGAAGTGCATAGGGCAACCTTGACAAACCAAGAACCGAACCAGTTTCAAATTCCGGCCAACGTCAGCACGTGATCGAATCCGCGAAGCTGGGCAGGCGAACTCGTCATCGGTAGCACTAGGGCCGGTATGCCGGCGGCCACGGAACCGCCGTCGCCGCTGGGATGGTCGCCGACCATCAGCGTCCGATCTGGCTGTGCCTCCAGGGCATCGAGTGCGGTGCGCCAGATCTGTACATCGGGTTTAACGAAGCCGACCTCGTAGGAAAGTACGAATGCATCGATGTAGCGGTCAAGCCCGTGCCGGGCAAAGCATTTGCGAATATCCCAGCCAATGTTGCTGACCACGCCGAGGCGAATATCGCGGGCGCTCAGGGCGGCGAGAGTGGATGACGTGTCCGCGTATGGCTCGAGTGCTTCGGCGTGCGTTTCGTGCAGGGCTCGCGCAAACGGCAGGTCCACCCCACGGATCTGCTGCAGGACAGCCAGAATCGCCCGGTCCCACACCTGCGGGTCCAAGTCTCGGGCGATATGAGCAGGGTCCGTAGCCGTTGTCCGCAACAACTCAGCGAAATCCGCGGCGATGCGCTGAGCGTCACCGGCGGCCACCTCCCGGCCGATCAATGCCGCCGCGCTGCCGACCCAGCGGTTAGGGTCGCGGGCAAACAGGGTCCAAGCGAAGTCGAACAGGACGGTTGTCACGGGTTTCGAAGCCACCAGGTCACCCTAAGGGACGCCTCGTAACCCCGACGTTTGTCCGTTGAGGACGGTCATCGATGATGCCTGGGTGCAGGTGATCTCCGCAGCGCGCGCCGAGTGGATCTTCCCGTTCACCGGGCTGACGCCTGCTCAGTTCCGCAAGCTGGTCCGCCTGGTCGCCGAGCGAGGCGGGGACACGATCGCTGACGGTCGGCCGGGCCGGCAGTGGGCCCTCGACCTCCCGGACCGCGTGCTGTTGGCGGCCGTGTACTGGCGCACCAACCTGACCATGCGCCCAGATCGGCCCGCTGTTCGGGGTGTCGCACTCCGCCGCGCACCGGGTCATCGACTCCCTCGGCCCACTGCTGGCCCTCGCCCCCGTGCGTCGACGTCCGATCGACCAGATCGCCATCGTCGACGGCAGCCTGATCCCCACCCGGGACCACCGCCTTGCCGCCCGGAGCAAGAACTACCGCTACTCGACCAACCTGCAGGTCGCCATCGACGCCAGCACACGTCTCGTCATCGCCGTCGGCGACCCGCAGCCAGGAAACCGCAACGACACCATCGTCTATCGCACCTCAGGCATCGACCAAAAGCTCGCGGGCCGGCCTGTGATGGCCGACGGCGCCTACCGCGGCAACCCGGAGGTGATCATCCCGTACCGCAAGCCCTCCGACGGCAGCGAACTACCGGCCTGGAAGCAAGAGCTCAACACCCAGCACCGCACCGTCCGCGCCGGGGTCGAACACGCCCTGGCCAGGATGAAGTGCTGGAACATCCTGCGCGACTACCGCCGAGCCGCCCACACCTTGATCGATACCGCTTCCGGCATCGCCCATCTCCACAACATCGTCCTCGCCGGGTGAGCGCCAACCCGGTCACCGGCAACGCCTTCACCGAGTTACGAGACGTCCCTTAG
>JBARAE010000973.1:0-2423 GCA_049791715.1 Micromonospora sp. | reverse complement strand
CCCGCCAGCCGGTGCAACGTCCACTCGTGCGCCCGCTCCGCGTCGCCGCCACCGATGCGGAACAGCTGCGGGCGCACCACCCGCTCGAAGATCACTGCCGGGCCCGCAGGGCGGCGTGCAGCTCCTGCAGCGGCCGGACCCGCATGTCCCCCCGGATCCGGGCCTCGATCCCCATCACCGCGGCCGCCGCGCCGGGCACCGTGGTGATGCACGGGATGTCCGCGGTCACGGCCGCGCTGCGGATCTCGTACCCGTCGGAGCGGGCGCTGGCGCCCGAGCCCTGCGGGGTGTTCACCACCAGCGCGACGTCGCCGCCGAGGATCAGCGACACGGCGTCCTCGCCCTCGCCCGCCTCGTAATGCTTGCGGATCTGCTCGCAGGCGATGCCGTGCCGGCGCAGCACCTCGGCGGTGCCGGTGGTGGCGACGATCTCGAAGCCCAGGTCCGCCAGCCGCTTGATCGGGAAGATCATGCCGCGCTTGTCCCGGTTCGCCACCGAGACGAAGATCTTCCCCGCGGTCGGCAGCGACCCGTACGCGGCGGACTGCGACTTGGCGAAGGCGTGACCGAAGTTCGTGTCGATGCCCATCACCTCGCCGGTGGACTTCATCTCCGGGCCGAGCAGCACGTCGATGCCCTTACCGGACGGGGTGCGGAACCGCTTGAACGGCAGCACCGCCTCCTTCACCGCGATCGGCCCGTCGACCGGCATCGTGCCGCCGTCCCCGGTCGGCGGGAGCATCCCCTCGGCACGCAGCTCGGCGATGGTGGCGCCGAGCGCGATCCGGGCCGCCGCCTTGGCCAGCGGCACCGCGGTGGCCTTGGAGACGAACGGGACCGTACGCGAGGCCCGCGGGTTCGCCTCCAGCACGTAGAGCATGTCGTCCTTGAGGGCGTACTGCACGTTGAGCAGGCCCCGGACGCCGACGCCCGTGGCGATCGCCTCCGTGTAGCTGCGCACCTGGGCCAGGTGGGAGCCGGCCAGGGTGATGGGCGGCAGCGCGCAGGACGAGTCGCCCGAGTGAATACCGGCCTCCTCGATGTGCTCCATGACCCCGCCCAGGTAGACGTCGCCGTCGGCGTCGACCAGCGCGTCCACGTCGATCTCGATGGCGTCGTCGAGGAAGCGGTCCACCAGCACCGGGTGGTCCGGCGAGATGTCGGTGGCCCGGCCGATGTAGTCGCGCAGGGTGGCGTCGTCATAGACGATCTCCATGCCCCGCCCGCCGAGCACGTACGAGGGCCGGACCAGCACCGGGTACCCGATGTCGTCGGCGATCGCCTTCGCCTCGTCGTACGAGGTGGCCATGCCGTGCGCCGGGGCCCGCAGACCGGCCCGGGCCAGTACCGCACCGAACGCACCCCGCTCCTCGGCCAGGTGGATCGACTCGGGGGAGGTGCCGACCACCGGCACGCCGGCGTTCTTGAGCCGCTGCGCCAGCCCGAGCGGGGTCTGGCCGCCGAGCTGCACGACCATCCCGACCACGCCCGGCCCACCGGCCGCCTTGCCGGAGCTGTCCTCCGCGTGCCAGACCTCCAGCACGTCCTCGAAGGTCAGCGGCTCGAAGTAGAGCCGGTCCGCGGTGTCGTAGTCGGTGGAGACGGTCTCCGGGTTGCAGTTGACCATGACGGTCTCGAAGCCGACCTCGCGCAGCGCCATCACGGCGTGCACGCAGGAGTAATCGAACTCGATGCCCTGCCCGATCCGGTTCGGCCCGGACCCCAGGATGATCACCTTGGGCCGGTCCGAGGGGGCGACCTCGGTCTCCTGGTCGTACGTGGAGTAGTGGTACGGCGTGGTCGCCTCGAACTCGGCGGCGCAGGTGTCCACCGTCTTGTAGACCGGGCGGACGCCGAGCCGGTGCCGCAGCGTACGGACACCGTCCTCGGCGGCCAGCTCGGGCCGGAGCGCGGCGAGCTGCCGGTCGGACAGGCCGGCCCGCTTGGCCCGGCCGAGCAGATCGGCGTCGAGCACCGGCGCGTCCACGATCTCCTGGCGCAGCTCCACCAGCGCGGCGATCTGGTCCAGGAACCACGGGTCCATCCCGCCGGACGCGGCGGCGACCTCGGCGACCGACGCGCCGAGGCGCAGCGCCCGCTCCACGGTGTAGAGCCGTCCGTCGTGCGGCATCGCCAACGCGGTGAGGGTGTTCTCCTTGGTCGCCCCGGCCGGGTCGGGCTGGGTCCAGAACCCGCCGCTCTTGGTCTCCATGGAGCGCATCGCCTTGTTCAGCGCCTCGGTGAAGTTGCGTCCCAGGCTCATCGCCTCGCCGACCGACTTCATCGTGGTGGTCAGCTCCGGGTCCGCGCCCGGGAACTTCTCGAACGCGAACCGCGGGATCTTCACCACCACGTAGTCGAGCGTCGGCTCGAACGCCGCCGGCGTCTTCAGCGTGATGTCGTTCGGGATCTCGTCCAGGGTG
>JBARAE010000972.1:0-2053 GCA_049791715.1 Micromonospora sp. | reverse complement strand
GGCCGCCCGCCGACCGGTGCGCAAGCCGCGGCGTCCGCCCAAGCTCGCCGACCCCCGCCGTCGGCTGCGCCTCGGCACGCTGCTCACCCTGGCCCTCTTCGCCACGATCGGGGTACGGCTGGTCTTCCTGCAGACCGTCGACACCCCGGCGTACGCCGACGGCGGCGTCGCCGACCGGCTGGCCCGGGTCGACCTGCCGGCGCCCCGTGGCGCCATCTACGACCGGACCGGCGCTCCGCTGGCGCACAGCGTCGAAGCGCGGTACGTCTACGCCGACCCGACCCGGGTCAAGGACCGGTTCGCCACCGCGAAGCTGCTCTCCCCGCTGCTCGGCAAGCCGGTTTCCGAGCTGGCCGAGAAGATGAAGGAACGCACCCTGCCCGGCACCACCACGCCGTCGCAGTTCGAGTATCTGGCCCGGGGCGTCGAGATCGACAAGGCCAAGCAGATCATGGCGCTGGACGTGGCCGGCATCGGCGTGCACCGGGACGAGCGGCGCGAAGTGCCCGGCGGCGACCTGGCGGCCAACCTGATCGGCTTCACCAGCCAGGACATGGTCGGCCTGGAGGGGCTGGAGGCGAAGTACGACGACGTGCTCCAGGGGCAGGCGGGTAAGAAGGTCTACGAGATCGGGCAGGGTGACCTGGCCGCGCCGATCCCGGGGGGGTACAGCCAGACCACCCCGCCCAAGCCGGGCAGCTCCCTGGAGCTGACCATCGACCGGGACCTGCAGTTCCAGGTGCAGCGGATCCTCAGCGTGCAGATGGCGCAGACCCGCGGCAGCGTCGGCGCCGCCGTGGTGCTCGACGTCGCCACCGGCGAGGTGCTGGCCCAGGCCAGCCAGCCCACGTACGACGCGGCGGACCCGGGCGACAGCGAGCCGACCGATCGGGAGGACGCGGCGACCAGCTTCGTGGTCGACCCGGGGTCGATCCACAAGGCGATCACCTACGGGGCGGCCCTGCAGGAGGGCGTCATCACGCCGCAGACGACGATGCCGATCGCCAACACGATCCGCAAGGGCGACGTCGACTTCGCCGACACCCACCCGGCCAACGGGCGGCGGATGAGCATCCCCGGGATGCTGGCCTTCTCGTCCAACGTCGGCACCATCGAGATCGCCGCCAAGCTGGGCAAGGAACGCTTGATCGACTACCAGAAGCGGTTCGGGCTCGGCCAGCCCACCGGCGAGGGGATGCCGGGCGAGGCGTCCGGACGGCTGCTCCCCGCGGACCAGTGGAGCGGGTCGTCGTACGGGTCGGTGCCGATCGGGCACAGCGTCGACGCCACGCCGCTGCAGATGGCCGCCGCGTACGCCGCCGTCGCCAACGACGGGACGTACGTCCAGCCACACCTGATCAAGGACGTGCTCGGGCCGGACGGCAAGCGGACGCCGGGCCCGACGCCGAAGACGCGCTCGGTGCTCAGCCCGGCCAACGCCGTCGCGCTGCGGACCATGCTCGAGGCGGTCACCACGGTCGACGGACCCGACGGGCGGGCCACCGGCCTGGCCGCCGCCATCCAGGGCTACCGGGTCGCCGGCAAGACCGGCACCGGCCTGCGCTACGCCGACGGCAAGCTGCAGCCCGGCGAGGTGGGCTCGTTCATCGGCATGGCCCCGGCGGAGAAGCCGAAGTACGTGGTGGCGGTCTTCGTGTGGAGCCCCGGTGGGGAGGGTGGCACGGTGGCCGCGCCGGCCTTCCGGGAGATGATGGGCTTCACTCTGCGCCACTACCGGGTGCCGCCCTCGACGACCAGCAGGTCGCCCAAGTTCGAGGTCTTTCCGCGCTGACCCGGGAGGGCGGGACATCATCGGTGAGTGGCGACGAACCACCGGGGCGGCTGTGTGGTCGGAACCGGACGACCGGGTAGGGTCTGACGCCGTGCCCGGCAATCCACGTCCCCGTACCGTGAATCCCGTCCGGCTGGGCGACCTCGCCGCCCGGGTGGGGGTCGCACCCCCGGCCGGCGCCGCCGAGGTCGCCGTCTCCGGGGTGACGCACGCCAGCCAGGAAGTCCACCCCGGCGACCTGTACGCCGCGCTGACCGGTGC
>JBARAE010000971.1:0-3994 GCA_049791715.1 Micromonospora sp. | reverse complement strand
GCGCTGCGACGGGACGTCGCCGGGGCGGACGGCGGCGGCGGCGCGGAGCTGGTCGAGGGTCCGGTCGGCGGGCATCAGAACACCTCCGCCAGGCCGGCTTCCTGCGCGGGGTGGACTCCCTTGCGTCGGCCCGGCACCTCGCCGCAGAGCCGCGGTGTCGGGAAGACCTTGCCGGGGTTGGCCAGTCCGTCGGGGTCGAAGGCGCAGCGCACCAGCTGCATCGTGTCCAGGTCGTCGTCGGTGAACATGCGGGGCATGTACTTCGCCTTGTCCATGCCGACTCCGTGCTCCCCGGTGATCGAGCCGCCGTGGGTGATGCAGAGGTCGAGGATCGCGCCGGAGACCTCCTCGGCCCGGACGGTCTGCCCGTCGACGGCGGCGTCGAAGAGCACGAGGGGGTGCAGGTTGCCGTCGCCGGCGTGGAAGACGTTCGCCACCCGGATGCCGCGTTCGGCGGACAGCTCACCGATGCGGCGCAGCACCTCCGGCAGGGCGGTCCGTGGGATCACGCCGTCCTGCACGATGTAGTCGGGGCTGATCCGCCCGACGGCGGCGAACGCCGACTTGCGTCCCTTCCAGAACAGGGCCCGCTCGGCGTCGTCCGTGGCGATTCGGATCTCGAACGCCCGGTTCTCCCGACAGAGGGTTTCCACCTGCGTGAACTGGGCGGCGACCTCCGGTTCGGGGCCGTCCAGCTCGACGATGAGGACGGCGCCGGCGCCGGGCGGGTAACCACAGTGCACCGCCGCCTCAGCCGCCTCGATGGCGAGGGCGTCCATCATCTCCACCGCCGCCGGCACCACCCCGGCCGCGATGATGGCCGAGGTGGCCGCACCGGCCTGGTCGGTGGTCTCGAACGCGGCGAGCAGGGTGCGCACCGACTCGGGCAGCCGGGTCAGCCGGACGGTCACCTCGGTGGCGATGCCGAGGGTTCCCTCGGAGCCGACGAACGCGCCGAGCAGGTCGTACCCGGGGGCGTCGGGGGCGCGGCCGCCGAGGCGTACCCGGTCGCCGTCCGGGGTGACCAGCTCGACGCCGAGGACGTGGTTGGTGGTGAAGCCGTACTTGAGGCAGTGCGCCCCGCCGGAGTTCTCCGCCACGTTGCCACCGATCGAGCAGATCTGCTGGCTGGACGGGTCCGGCGCGTAGTAGTAGCCGTACGGGGTGGCGGCCCGCGTGACCGCCAGGTTGATCACGCCCGGCTGCACCACCGCCCGCTCGTCGTCGGGCGCGACCTCGAGGATGTCCCGCATCTGGGAGGTGACGACGAGGACGCCGTCGGCGCGGGGCAGCGCGCCGCCGGACAGGCCGGTGCCGGAGCCCCGGGCCACGAACGGCGTACCGGCTGCGACACAGGCGCGGACCACCGCGGCGCACTGTTCAGCGTCAGCGGGGAGCGCCACCAGCGCGGGGATCACCTTGTACTGGGCCAGCCCGTCGCACTCGTAGGTACGCAGCTCCTGCCGGTCGCTGATCACCCGGTCGGCGCCGACGGCGGCCCGCAGGGCGGCGGCGAGAGCGTCGAGGTCCGTCGTGGTCGTGCTCATCGCCCACCTCCGCGTCGCGTCGGTCGTCGGTCAGGGCATCCGTTCGTACGCCGGCACGGTCAGGAAGTCGGCGAAGTCGTCGGCGACGGCGACCTCCATGAACAGCGCCCGGGCCTCGGCGTAGTCGCCGGGATCACCGGGCAGTTTCCCGATCTCCTCGTCGGCGATCCGTTCGACCAGCTGCCGGGTGACCCGCTCACCGGTGTCGTCGAGGGTGACGTCGTTGTGCAGCCACTGCCACACCTGGCTGCGGGAGATCTCCGCGGTGGCCGCGTCCTCCATCAGGTTGTAGATGGCCACCGCGCCGGAGCCGCGCAGCCAGGCGGCCAGGTACTGCATGCCGACGCTGACCGCGTTGCGCAGCCCCGCCTCGGTGTGCTGCCCGGGGGTGGACCGGACGTCGAGCAGCTCGGCGGCGGTGACCCGGACCTCGTCGCGGGTGCGGTCGAGCTGGTTCGGCCGGTCGCCGAGGACCTGGTCGAAGACCTCCCGGCAGATCGGCACCAGGTCGGGGTGGGCGACCCAGGAGCCGTCGAAACCGTCGTTGGCCTCGCGGGTCTTGTCGTCGCGGACCTTCGCGAGGGCCGTCTCGTTGACCTGCGGGTCACGCCGGCTGGGGATGAACGCGGCCATCCCGCCGATGGCGTGCGCGCCGCGCCGGTGGCAGGTCCGCACCAGCAGCTCGGTGTACGCGCGCATGAACGGCACGGTCATGGTCACCGAGTTCCGGTCGGGCAGCAGGAAGTCGGCGCCCCGGGTGCGGAACTTCTTGATCACGCTGAACATGTAGTCCCACCGGCCGGCGTTCAGCCCGGCGGAGTGTTCGCGCAGCTCGTAGAGGATCTCGTCCATCTCGAACGCGGCCGGGAACGTCTCGATGAGCACGGTCGCCCGGATGGTGCCGCGCGGGATGCCGAGCCGCTCCTGGGCGAGCAGGAAGACGTCGTTCCACAGGCGCGCCTCGAGGTGGCTCTCCATCTTGGGCAGGTAGAAGTAGGGCCCGGCGCCCCCGTCGAGCTGCCGGCGGGCGCAGTGGAAGAAGTAGAGGCCGAAGTCGACCAGGCTGCCGGAGGTGCGCTCGCCGTCGACCAGGATGTGCTTCTCGCTGAGGTGCCAGCCGCGCGGCCGGACCACGATGGTGGCCAGTTCCCCGTCGTTCAGGGCGTACTGCTTGCCCTCGGGCGAGGTGAAGTCGAGCTTGCGGTCGATGGCGTCACGCAGGTTGAGCTGGCCGGAGATGACGTTCTCCCAGAGCGGGGTGTTGGCGTCCTCGTGGTCGGCCAGCCACACCTTCGCCCCGGAGTTCAACGCGTTGATGGTCATCTTGGCGTCGGTCGGGCCGGTGATCTCCACCCGCCGGTCGACCAGGCCGGGTGCCGGGTCGGCGACCCGCCAGTCGGACTCGCGGATCTCCCGGGTCTCCGGCAGGAAGTCGAACAGCGCGCCGCCGGCGAGCTCGGCCTCGCGCCGCTTGCGCCGGTCGAGCAGTTCCCGGCGTCGGCCGTCGAAGGCGCGGTGGAGGTCGGCGAGGAAGCCCAACGCCTCGGGTGTGAGGATCTCGTCGTACCGCGGGTGCATCGGCCCCGTGACCTCGACGCCGGCAGGGTTGGTCATCGGCTCGCTCCTCACCGTGACATGTGTCGCGATCTATCCGGCGGTGCTCCTGCCGACTGTAGTTCTCGCTGCTCAAAGCCGCGAGCTGAGCGACGGCACAGTGGCCGGGAGCGGTCGATCCACTGCGGCGAGCGGTGCCTGTCAGTCGGCGAACGGCAAACGGCCCTGATCAGGCACGGCGCCGGCGAGACGGTCCGGAAGCCGCGCGGGCAGCACAAACCCGGCAGGCTACGCGGACGTGCCCGAGCGGCCGGGCGGTACGGGACCTCCTGGCCGGGCATGTCCGCCACTCCCCGGCGGGAGGGGGAACACGTGACGGCAACGAAGATTTCTCGTTTTCACCGGACGAGCACCCGAACCCTCCTAGTGTTGGCCACACCGGTGCTAGTCACGGAGTTGGCCACCCGAACGACGTCCCACGCAGTCAGCGGACGAAAAGTGAGGGAAGACGCGCATGAAGGCAAAGACAGTACTCGGATCGGCGGCGGTCGGCGTGGGCCTCGGCACACTCCTGCTCCCGGCCGCCGCGCTCGCCGACACCACCGTCTCACCAGCCACCACCCCGGTCGGCGGCACGGTCGTGCTCACCACCACGACCTGCAACCCGAAAGCGGGTGACGCGCTCTTCCGTGTCACCGGACCCAACCGGGACCAGAACGTCCGCTCGACCACCGCGGCGGCGGGCGGCGGCCTGAGCGCCGAACTCTTCACCGCCGGCTTCACCCTCGGCACCTACACCGTCACCACCACCTGCGGCGACGGCAGCTCCGGCGGCAGCGCGCAGTTCACCGTCACGCCGATCGGCGGTGCCCAGGCCGGCGGCGGCGGCGAGG
>JBARAE010000970.1:0-5627 GCA_049791715.1 Micromonospora sp. | reverse complement strand
CTCGTGCAGCTTGCCGCCGCGCTCCCGGTAGCCGATCAGGTCGCCGTCCACCCAGATCCGGCCGGCGTTGATCTTCTCCAGGTGGTTGATGCAGCGCAGGAAGGTCGACTTGCCGGAGCCCGACGGCCCGAGCAGGCAGCAGACCTCGCCGCTGCGGACCTCCAGGTCGATGCCCTTGAGCACCTCCAGCGACCCGAACGACTTGTGCACCTGCTCGGCGCGGACCATCAGGTCCGTCTTCGCCGCGGCTGCTTCCTCCCGGTTGGCAGGGGTCACGTCAGTCATCGCTCCGCCGTCCCGCTCGCGTTGCCACCGCTCTCGGCGGCGATGTCCCGCAGCCGCAGCCGCGCCTTCTCGCTGCGCCCGAAGCCCTTGGAGAAGTGCCGCTCCAGGTAGTACTGCCCGACCAGCAGGACGCTGGTCAGCGCGAGGTACCACAGGGTGGCCGCGACCAGCATCGGGAACACCTGGAACGTTCGGCTACCGACCGCCCTGAGCTGGAAGAACAGCTCCGTCGACACCGGCACGAAGGCGACCAGCGCGGTGTCCTTGAGCATCGCGATGGTCTCGTTGCCGGTCGGCGGGATGATCACCCGCATCGCCTGGGGCAGCACGATGCGCCGCAGGATCTGCCCCCGGCTCATGCCCAGCGCCTGCGCGGCCTCGGTCTGCCCCTCGTCCACCGACTGGATACCGGCCCGGACGATCTCCGCCATGTACGCGGCCTCCGAGAGCCCCAGCGCCAGCATGCCGGCGATGAAGCCGGTGAGCAGCTCCACCGCGGTGAAGCCGAAGAGCCGCGCCTCGAAGTTCTCCAGCCCGAAGAGGGCGCCGATCTGCCGGTCGAAGGGCAGGCCGAACTCCACCCGGGCCCAGAGGATGCCGAGGTTGCCAAAGAGGATCGCCAGCACCAGCCGGGGCACCGCCCGGAAGAACCACGTGTAGACCCAGGAGACGCCGCGCAGGATCGGATTCTCCGACAATCGCATGATCGCGATGACGACGCCGAGCACGATACCGATCAGCATGGAGGTCACGAGCAACGCGATGGTGCCGCGCAGCCCCGCGATGATCGGTGGCCGGAACATCTCGTCGACCATGAACGCCCAGTTGAAGGCCTTGTTCGTGACCAGCATGTGCACGAACATCGCCGTCAGGACGGCGACCACGGCCACCGCGACCCAGCGCCCGGGGTGCCGCACGGGCACGGCCTTGATGGGTTCAGGCCGTGCCCGTGCGGGTGTTTCCGTGTCGACCGACATGGTCAGACCGAGGGGTTGAGCTCAGCGGTGGTGACGGCGCCGCCCTCGACACCCCACTTCTGCAGGGCCGCCTTGTACGTGCCGTCGGTGATGACCGCCTGGACGGCCTCCTTGACGACCTCGGCGAACGCCTGCTGGTCCTTCTTCACCGCGTAGCCGTACGGGGCCGACTCGTAGATGTCGCCGAGCAGCGCCAGCTGGTCGTTGCTCTGCTTCACCGCGTACGCGCCGACCGGCGAGTCGGCCAGCATCGCGTCGTCCTTGCCGCTGACCACGGCGGCCGTCGCGTCGCTCTGCGCCTGGTACTGGTCGATCTTGATAGCCGGCTTGCCGGCGTCGGTGCACTTCTTCGACCGGGCGGTGATGTCGTCGACCTGGACCGTGCCGGTCTGGACGGCGACCTTCTTGCCGCAGGCGTTCTCCACGTCGACCCCGGCCGGGTTGCCCTGCTTGGTGGCCCACTGGGTACCGGCGGAGAAGTAGCTGATCATGTTGACGCTCTTCAGCCGCTCGGCGTTGACGGTGAAGGACGAGACGCCGATCTCGTACTTGCCGGAGTCGACACCCGGCAGGATCGAGTCGAACGGCGCCGACTCGTACTGCGCCTTGAGGCCGAGCTTCTGCGCCACGGCGTTGAACAGCTCCACGTCGAAGCCCACGACCGTCTTGCCGTCCTGGTCGATGAACTCCGCCGGGGCGTACGTCGAGTCCGTGCCGACCTTGATCACGCCGTCGGCCTTGATCGAGTCCGGCACCTTCGCGGCCAGAGCCGAGTCAGCCGCAGCCGTCACCGAGGGGCCGGCGCCCGGCTGCGCGGACTCCTCCTTCTCGCCGCAGGCCGCCATGGACAGGGTGAGCGCGACCGCGCCCGCGACGCCGAGCGCCGCGCGACGGCGGTTATGAGAGGTGAACATTGCTACTCCTTCTTGCCAACGTGCGCCTGAGCCAGCATTCGACGACGCCTCAGGCGACACCGAGGTACGCCTCTTTGACCGCCGGGTCGTGCAACAGTTCCTGGCCGGTGCCTTCCTTGACGATCCGGCCGGTCTCCAGCACGTACCCCCGATGGGCCCGCGAGAGCGCCTGCTGTGCGTTCTGCTCCACCAGCAGAACCGTCGTGCCCTGCTGGTTGATCTCGGTGATGATGTCGAAGATCTGCTGGATCAGCATCGGCGCCAGCCCCATCGAGGGCTCGTCGAGCAGCAGCAGCTTCGGCCGGCTCATCAGGGCCCGGCCCACCGCGAGCATCTGCTGCTCACCGCCGGAAAGAGTACCGCCGGCCTGCTTGCGGCGCTCCTGCAGACGCGGGAACAGCTCGAACACGCGGTCGAGGTCCGTGGCGACCCCCGCCCGGTCCCGGCGGGTATACGCCCCCATCTCCAGGTTCTCGAGCACCGTCATGCCCGGGAACACACCGCGACCCTCCGGTGACTGTGAGATACCCCGCACCACCCGCAGGTCGGCGCGCATCCGGGTCACGTCCGTGCCGTCGAAGACGATCGAGCCCGTCGCCACCGGCCGCAGTCCGGAGATGGCCCGCATGGTGGTGGTCTTGCCGGCGCCGTTGGCGCCGATCAGCGCGACCACCTCGCCCTCGTTGACCACCAGGCTGATGCCGTGCAGCGCCTGGATCCGGCCGTACAGCAGGGTCAGGTCCTTGATCTCAAGCAGCATCGGTCGGCACCCCCAGGTAGGCCGCGATCACCTTCGGGTCCTCGCGGACCTCGGCCGGGAGGCCCTCGGCGATCTTCTTGCCGAACTCCAGCACGACGATCCGGTCGGTCACGCCCATGACGAGCCGCATGTCGTGCTCGATGAGCAGCACCGTCGTGCCGTTGTCGCGGATCTTACGGATCAGGCCGAGCAACTCCTCCTTCTCCGCCGGGGTGAAGCCGGCGGCCTGCTCGTCCAGGCAGAGCAGGGTGGGGTTGGTGGCCAGGGCCCGGGCGATCTCCAGCCGGCGCTGCTCGCCGTACGAGAGGTTGCGGGCCAGGTCCCCGGCGCGGCGCTCGATGCCGACGAAGCGCAACAGCTCGTACGCCTTGTCGCGGCCCTGCCGCTCCTCCCGCCAGTGCCGTGGCAGCCGCAGCATTGCGGAGATCACGCTGGTCTTGTGGTGGGCGTCCGCGCCCACCATTACGTTCTCCACCGCGGTCATCTCGGGGAAGAGCCGGATGTTCTGGAACGTCCGGGCGATGCCGGCCTTGGTGATCCAGGACCGGCGCTTGCCGTTGATCCGCCGCCCGGCGAACCGGATCTCCCCCTCGGTGGGCCGGTAGACCCCCGTCATCGCGTTGAAGCAGGTGGTCTTGCCGGCGCCGTTCGGGCCGATCAGGCCGAGAATCTCCCCCTTGTACAGGGTGAACGCGACGTCGTTCAGGGCGACCACACCGCCGAAGCGGAGGGTGACGTGGTCGACCTCCAGCAGCGGCTCCCGCCCGGCCGGGGCGGTCTCGCCCGGGGTGGGCTCCACCGGCTTGTCCGCGCCGGATTCCGGCGGGGTCCCGACCGTGCTGCGACCGTCGTCGGCGATGTCGCGCTCGCTGGTCTGGTCCCGCTCGCTGTGCATCTGCGGCTCACTCATTGGGCACCGTCTCCTGGGGAACCGCTTCCTTGCGCCGGTCGGCGAACTCAGCCGCCCGGCGCCGGTTGGGCACCAGACCCTGCGGCCGGAAGATCATCATGATGATGACCACCAGGCCGAAGACCAGGATCCGGTAGTTGGCGGCGTCGAACTCGACGCCGATGAGATCGCCCACACCGCGCAGCCACTCTGGCAGGTACCAGGTGATCGCACCACCGACGATCGCGCCCTTGATGTTGCCCGCACCGCCGAGGATGACCGCGGCGAGCACCAGGATCGAGTTCTCCAGCAGGAAGCTGTCCGAGTTGATGAACGTCTGCTTGCCGGCGAAGATCGCACCGGTCAGGCCCCCGACCGCCGCGCCAATGGCGAACGCCCACAGCTTGTACTTGAACGTCGGCACGCCCATGATCTCGGCGGCGTCCTCGTCCTCGCGAATCGCCACCCAGGCCCGGCCGACCCGGCTGTTGGCCAGGTTCCGCATCGCGAAGATGATCACGATGATCACCGTGAGGATCAGCCAGTAGTAGGGCTTCGAGCTCTCCACGCTGAACAGCGCTTTGCCGTCCGCGCCGGTGCCCGGCGGGTGCGGGATCTGCGGGATGCCCCGCTGCCCCTGGGCGATGCCCTCGTTGCGGGACGCATACAGGCGAATCATCTCGGCGAAGCCGAGGGTGACGATCGCCAGGTAGTCGCCGCGCAGCCGCAGCGTCGGGCCGCCGAGGATCACGCCGGAGACCATCGCCACCAGGATCGCGATAGGCACCGCCGCCAGCCACGGCCAGTTCGTCCCGAACCGGCTCTCCGGCGAGGTCAGCAGCGCCACCGTGTACGCGCCGACCGCGTAGAAACCGAAGTAGCCCAGGTCGAGCAGGCCGGCGAAGCCGACCACGACGTTCAGGCCCACCGCGAGTAGCACGAAGATCGCGGTGTCGAAGAGCACCGTGGCGAAGTCCGAGCGGGTGGTATAGAAGGCGAAGTAGTCGCTGCCGATCGGGAAACCGAGGTACTCGTAGAACCACTTGTTGGGAAGGATGTAGAGGAAGATCACCAGGGCGGCGAGGCCGGCCCAGCGGATCTGCTTCGGCATCGCGTCCCAGCGGGTGCGGAATGCCGCCATGCGGCTCTTCTTGTCCGAGGTGGCGGTCATGCGCGCGCCCTCCCGAGAGATTCGCCGAGCAGGCCCGTGGGCCGGAACATCAGCAGCACGATCAACAGCACGAAACCGGTGAAGTCCTTCCAGTCTCCACCGAAGAGACCGGCGGCGTAGTTCTCCACCACACCGAGGAGCAGACCACCGAGCAGCGCGCCGCGCAGGTTGCCGATGCCGCCGAGCACCGCGGCCGAGAAGGCCTTGAGCCCGATCAGGAAGCCGACGTTGAACTTGGTGAAGCCGTACCGGACGTCCCACAGCAGGGCGGCCACGCCGGCCATGAGGCCGCCGAGCACGAACACCAGCAGGATGACCCGGTTCTTGTTGACGCCCATCAGGGCGGCGGTGTCCGGGTCCTGGGCGACGGCCCGGATGCCTCGGCCGAGCCGGCTGCGGTTCACGAACTGGTCGAGGCCGATCATCATGATCAGCGTCACGCCCAGGATCAGCAGTTGCAGGTTGGTGACCCCCGCGCCGAACAGGGTGAAGACCGTCTTCTGCGGGATCAGGTCCGGCATGCCGAACGGTGCGCGGTCGGTGCCGATGCCGAACGACTCGGAGAGCACGAACGAGGCGCCGATCGCGGTGATCAGGAAGGCCAGCGGCGGGGCGTTGCGGCGCCGCAGCG
>JBARAE010000969.1:0-2646 GCA_049791715.1 Micromonospora sp. | reverse complement strand
CGCAGGGGCCGCCGGCCGTCGGCGTAGCTGTCAGCCGAGCACCGCGGTCAGCGCCGGCAGGTAGCCGTACCGGTAGCCGTCGGCGTCCGGGTGGTACGCCTCGACGACCCCGCTGACGTCCCGGATCCACGGGTCGGCGGCGCAGACGCCGTGCCCGGCGAAGTACGGGCGGGCGTCGGCGAAGGTGGCGCCGGCCGCGGCGGCCCGGCCGGCGATGACGCTGGCGAGCACGTCGGCCGCCTGGTTGAGGATGGTCCGCTTGTAGGTGCTCATGGCGAGCAGGCCGCACCAGGTGGTCTCGAAGAGCCGGGGATAGCCGAGCACCACCAGCCGGGCGTTCGGCGCCCGGGTACGGATGGCGGCGTACGTGGCGTCGAGCCGCCCGGGCAGCGTGGTGGTGGCGAAGGCCTTGGCGTTGTTCACCGCGTTCTCGCAGGTCGAGGTGCTGCCGAACCGGCAGCTCGTGATGACGTCGGCGAAGCCGGCGTCGTTGCCGCCGATGGTGATGGTGACCAGGGTGGTGGTGCTGCTCAGCGCGTTCACCTGGCTGTTGATGACGTCGGCGGTGACCGCGCCGCCGCAGGCCGGGAAGCGGAAGCTGGTCACGGCGTGGGCGGCGGCCCAGAGCGGGGCGTACGACTTGTCGCTGCGCAGGCAGCCGGACCAGTCGTACGGGCCGGCGCCGACGCCGGAGGAGTAGGAGTCGCCGAGGGCGACGTAGTTGATGGTGGCGGCCTGGGCGACGCCGGGGACGGCGACGGCGCCGAGGACGGCGGCGAACAGTGCGGCCAGTGCGGTGCGGACGCGACGGGACATCACGGGACCTCCACGGAGCAGGGGTGGTGGAGCCCTGTGACCGCGCGCGTGGCCAGGGGTCATGCTTGTTACTAGCCGGTAATGCTATCGAAACATTTAGATCAAATGAATAGCTGATGACGCCGAACGCGTTCACAACTGTCGATTAGGTTGGCCGGTGCGTACACCCCGATGGAGGGAGTCCACCTCGTGCGACGCGTTCTCACGGCGGCGATCGCCGCCCTGACCGTCACCACCGCCGGCACCATCGCCACCGGTGCCCCCGGCCACGCCGCCCTACCGGGTCACGGCCGGCCCGTGCCCGCCTCGGCCACCCCGACGCCCGGCAGTCCCGGGTTGGGCGACAGCTACTTCCCGGACTACGGCAACGGCGGCTACGACGTCGGCCACTACGACGTCCGGCTGCGCTACGAGCCGGCCACCGACCGGCTCACCGGCACCACCACCATCCTGGCGAAGGCCACTCAGGACCTGTCCCGGTTCAACCTGGACTTCCTGCTCGACGTGGAATCCGTGCGGGTCAACGGCTGGCCGGCCCTGTTCACCCGCGAGGGCGCGCACGAGCTGGTCGTCACCGCGCCCCGGCCGATCGCCGAGGGCCAGCAGCTCACCGTGGTCGTGAAGTACGCCGGCGTCCCCTCGGCCACGCTGGTCAACGGCTACTCCGGCTGGACCCGTACCGCCGACGGTGCGCTCGCCGTCAACGAGCCGGAGTCCGCCTGGTGGTGGTTCCCCAGCAACGACCACCCGCTGGACAAGGCCACCTTCGACATCTCGGTCTCGGTGCCCACCGGGGTCGAGGTCGTCAGCAACGGGGTGCAGCCCCGGGCCCCGCTGGCCGAGGCCGGCAACCGCACCCGGTGGACCTGGCGCAGCACCAGACCCGCCGCCACCTACCTCGCGTTCCTCGCCATCGGGCAGTACGACATCGTCACCGACACCGCCCCGGACGGGCAGCCGGTCGTCAACGCGTATAGCACCACCCTCGGTGACCGGGAGCCCGCCGCACGAGCCAGCATCGAACGCACCGCCGAGATCGTGGACTGGGAGAGCGGAGTCTTCGGGCCGTACCCGTTCGAGGCGCAGGGCGGCGTGGCCGGGCCGATCGACGGCATCGGCTTCGCGCTGGAGACGCAGACCCGCCCGGTGTACGGGCCGGGCTTCTGGCGGCGTGGCGCGAACCCGTACGTGGTGGTGCACGAGAACGCGCACCAGTGGTTCGGCGACTCGGTCTCGGTGGCGGACTGGAGCGACATCTGGCTGAACGAGGGCTTCGCCTCGTACGCCGAGTGGCTCTGGTCGGAGGAGCAGGGCGAGGGCACCGCGCAGGAACTCTTCGACTTCACGTACGCCAGCTACCCGGCGGACTCCGACTTCTGGCAGGTCCTCCCGGGCAACCCCGGAGCCGACCGGGTCTTCGACGACGCGGTGTACGACCGGGGCGCGATGGCCCTGCACCAGCTCCGGCTGGCCGTCGGCGACGACGCGTTCTTCCGGATCCTGCCGGCCTGGACCGCCGAGCACCGGTACGGCAACGGCACCGTCGGTCAGTTCCAGGCGCTCGCCGAGCGGATCTCCGGGCAGGACCTGGACGGCCTCTTCACCACCTGGCTCTTCACCGCCGGACGGCCCGAGCCGGCCACCGCCGCCCGCACCTCGTTCGCGCCGGCGCAGCCGAAGTCCTGGGCGGCGATCCGCGCCGCGCACCACCTGCTGGACCGCTGAGCGCCGCCGTCGGGGGCCCGCTCCACCACCCTCGGAGCGGGCTTCCGGCGGCGGTTCACCCGCCCCGACGCCGACGCGGCCTGCGGCACCCCGCCGGCGAGTCGT
>JBARAE010000968.1:0-11494 GCA_049791715.1 Micromonospora sp. | reverse complement strand
GCCGGGACCTCGGCGGCTACGTCGCCGCCCAGGTCGCCGGCGCGATCGGCGGGTCGATCCTGGCCAACCTGATGTTCGACCTGGCCGCCGTCGACTTCTCCGGCAAGGACCGCACCGCCGGGCACCTCTGGCTCGGCGAGGTCGTCGCCACCACCGGCCTGATCCTGCTGATCTTCGCCCTGGCCCGCAGCGGCCGCGCCCCCGTCGCCCCCGCCGCGATCGGCGCCTACATCGGCGCCGCGTACTGGTTCACCTCGTCGACCTCGTTCGCCAACCCGGCGGTCACGATCGGCCGGGCGTTCACCGACACCTTCGCCGGCATCGCCCCCGCCTCCGTCCCCGGCTTCGTCATCGCCCAGGCCGTCGGCCTCGCCGTGGGCATCGGTCTCCTGGCCGCGCTCTACCCCGACGCCGGGCAGGCCGCCGACCAGGTCGTCGTGCCCACCGACGAGCGCGACCCGGCATTCGACCACCGCGCATGACCGCCGACCCCGAGCGCGGCGGAGCGGACAGGTCGTACCGCGGCCTGGTCAATCCGCCGCGTCCGGCCGGCCGTTACCGGCTGCTCGATCGCAACAGCAACCCCGACTGGTGCCTGCCCACAGCCCACGCCGAGGTGCCGGTGAACCGGCCCTGCGACCCGTACTGCCAGAAAGGCGCCTGATGCCCGACAAGCCCAGCGTCCTGTTCGTCTGCGTGCACAACGCCGGCCGCTCGCAGATGGCCGCCGGCTGGCTGCGCCACCTCGCCGGCGACGCCGTCGAGGTCCGCTCCGCCGGCTCCGCCCCGGCGGAAACGGTCAACCCCGCCGCCGTCGAGGCCATGGCCGAGGTCGGCATCGACATCACCGACCAGACCCCCAAGCTCCTCGAGTACGAGACCGCCGGGTCCTCCGACGTCATCGTCACCATGGGCTGCGGCGACGCCTGCCCCGTCTTCCCCGGCAAGCGCTACGAGGACTGGAAACTCGAAGACCCCGCCGGCAAGGGCGTCGAAGCCGTCCGCCCGATCCGCGACGAGATCCGCACCCGGGTGGAGAAGCTCCTCACCGAGCTGCGCCCCACCGCCTGACCAACCCGCCGGCGCTGCCCGTCCGCCCGGTCACCCGTCGGGCGGGGGCCGACACTCGCTCATCCGGCCGTTGCCATGGCCGGGGCAGGTCAACACGGCTGCCTGCCCGCTAACTGACGGTGGCCGGGTACTGGTTCAACCGGTGTATCTATGGTGTTGGTGCAACGATGGAAGGCGTGCCAACTGCGAAAACTGCTACGCCTGCCGTCTCGCCGCTTGCCGGCGAACCGATCAAGCGTGCCGATGCCGAGCGGCTCGCGGGAGTGCTGAAGGCGTTCGCCGACCCGGCCCGGCTGCGACTGCTCAGTCTGATCCAGTCCGCTCCCGAGGGCGAGGCGTCCGTGAGTGACCTCACCGCGCCGCTCGGTCTCTCCCAGCCAACCGTCAGTCATCACCTTCGGATCCTCACCGAGGCCGGCCTGCTCGAGCGCGAGAAGCGGGGCGTCTGGGCGTACTACCGGCTCGTGCCGTCCGCGATCGCGGCGATCGCAGACCTCTTGACTCCGCCCCGCAAGCGAGCGACGAAGAAGGCCCGCTGAGCGGCACCGTCGAAGGCCGGCGCCCACTCCTGCGGGCGCCGGCAATGACGTCCGCTCCTGGTCACGGCCGCGTCGACCACGCCAGCAAGGTCTTGCCTCATCAACCGTGCCTGGGCTAATCGGATCGATGGCGACGCCGTGGCTGCGAAGTAGGGACACCAGTATTTGCCCGTGGTCGGCCAGCCGGCGCCGCCGGCCGGTGAGCCGCTTTCAACGGAGGCGATAGCCGACCGGGCATTAGACCAAGCGGTGGCCGAGGGCGGAGTGGCGGGCGAGCAGCGGTTCGAAGATGTCGCGGCCTAGAGTGACGGCCTGGTCCTGGTCGAGCACCGTGGCGGCCAGGTTGGGGTGGGCGTTGACCCATGCCTGAGCTGGATGCGCTCGTGAAGAAGTTGATGGTGGAGCAGCAGGTGTCCACGGAGCGACCAGCGTCTCCGGTGGCCGCGTACACGACCACCGCTTCCACCGGCTGGAAGGTGGCGGCACCGTTGGTGATGGCCACGCGGACCGATCGGCCGGTGTGCGGATCAGCGGAGGCGATTGCCGCGTCGGTGCCGAGCATGAACGGCATGCCCAACGCGTCGATGGCACACATCGCGAACACCTCGACATCGCCGAATGACACCTCGGTGCTGCGTCGGCGTTGGCGAGAACGGGTAGGCCGCGACCAGACGCCCGGCGCTGTCGACGGCGACAAGATCTTCCCGGGCAAGCTCCCGCAGCGCCTTCGCGGTGTCCAGGTCCGCCGTGCCGGCGCCAGCGCGGATGTCGGCGTCAGTGGGGGCAGCCCCGGTGGCGGCAAAGTGACGCAGGATCGCTCGATGCACCTGCCGGAGGCTGTCGGGGAGCTGCTCGGCGCGGCAGGGCCGATCTGTCCGGATCGCATTGCCCGGCTGCGCGCAGCAATCCACCCGGCTCTGCTCCGTCACAGCGGTGGCGAGTCCGGCGCCTACCGCTTGACGCAGGGCAGCGCGGATGCGCTCGCCAGTGGGGAGATCCAAGCGACAGGCGGCCGAACCGTCGCCGATGCCGCCCATCACGTCCACACCGCTGACCAGGATCGACGGAGACAGGTAGTCCCCCACGACCTCGGTGACCACCGCGAGGGGCAGACCGACGTCGGCCAGCGCCGCGCGCAGCTCATGCCGAGCCGGCGCGAGGCTCGGACAGTCCGGCACCGAACGAAGCTCAACAGCCACCCGGACCTCTGCTGCGCGATCTGCTGCCGCGGTCATCACAGCCCTCCTAGCAACGGCCCCCGGTGGCATCACGCCTCACCGACTGGCCCGCACGGCTCTACCCGTACCTGACTGAACCCTTCGGCCAGGGGAAGGTCAAGGCGCTACGACAGGAGGCACCAGATGTGCGGATCCGGGGAACTTGCGTGATGCCGGAGATGGTGAGCCGGCCGCGTTGACCGGTGCACAGCGTGCCTGGCTCGCCGTCAGATTGGGATGACCGGGCCGCCGCCGGCGATGCCGCCATACAGGCCGGGCTGGCCGGTCAGCACGCTGCAGCCCAGGTCGATCGCGGCGAGCACCGCGGTGGCGGGGTCGACCCTGCCGACCGTGTCGAGGGTGACCGCGAGGGCCTCCCAGCTGTCCGGCGCCGGCGAGAGGATCTCGGCGATCGGATGGTTGACGAGCAACTGCAGACGGTCCCTGTCGACGACCACCCGGGCGGCTTCGGCCACGCACAGTACCGGCAGCTCGAACACGCAGTTCTCTTCGTCGGCGACCTCGGCGATCACCTCACCGACGTCGATCGACCCTCGAGTGAAGGCGATGATCGCGGAGGCGTCGAGGACGACCCGGACGGCTGGTTCAGTCACGCGGCGCGGGCCGGCAGGCCAAGCTGCTCGCGAGCCTGGGCGTCGAGCTCCGCCGTCCACCGCAACCGGGCCTCGTCCAGGCGGCGGCGCGCGCGAGCCTTCCCCTCGTCGGAGACGACGATGCCGGCGGCGGCGAGGACCTCCTCGCTGCGGGCGCCGGTGTCGGGGCTCCTGTCGGCCATGCCCGCAGGATATTCCCTGGTAGGGATGGGAGTCACCAGCACGCCGCCGGCGGTGCAGCCGGGTGGGTCTGCTGGTGCTGGTGGGGCAGTTGAGCGCGGGCTGGAAGTGGTCCACGAAGTTGTTTGTCGGGCACGGCCTGGGCAACGACGAGCCTCGCCGCTGCGAACGTCGCGGCTACGCCGCTGCCCCTGACGAGGCACGTCGTGCGATCCGGGCGCCAAGCATGGGCGGCTGAGCCGCCGCCGCAGCAGCGCAGCCCCGATGTCTAGCGCCAGACGGCTGGCGTTTGGCCGCCGAGCCCGTACGGCCCTAGCCCTGACCGTGTTCGTGCCGGCGTTCGGCCTCGGATTTCACGGTGGCCAGCGCGTCGGCGACCGTCGCCTCCCATCGCCGCGCGACCACCGCCGCCCACCTGGCGCCGATCGCCCAGCCGTCGGTGCCCATCTCGCCGGTGTACTCCAGTCGGGTGTAACCGCCGTGGTCGGTGAGGGAGAAGCGTTCCCGAACGTACGGCACGGGGCCGCGCACGAGACGGAAGTCGACGGTGTCGGGGCGGGTGAAGGTAACCGTCTCGACCGTCTGGGTGACCAGGCCAGGGCCGACGGGCGTGCGGTGGGCGGCCAGGACCATTCCCTCTCCGCGTTCCAGCACCTGGATCTTCTCCCGTTGGGCCCTCGTGGGCCGGCCGAGGTAGGGCTGGGCGATCACGTCGAAGACCAGCTCGCGGGGCGCGGCGATGTCGAGCACCTGCGGCCCGAGGGCGCGTGTGCGCCAGCCGATGCCCAGCTCGAGGGTGAGCTGGCCAGAGACCAGCGCCCGGTACCCGATCACGCCCGCAGCCGCGGTGATGGCCGCGATGGTCCAGCCGAGCCGTGCTGTCATGATCGCCTCCGATCTCCTGTTCGGCGCCGGGGAGGTCACCGTTGGCTGTCAATGCGGTTTCAGGGCTGTCAGCAGGGCGTAGCCGAGGACATGGTCGGCGATGGCGGCGCGGGCGGCGGCCAGCACCGCTGGGGCGCGGTCGAAGTCCACGCCGAGCGCCTCGGCCCGCGCTCGTGCGGTCATCCGCACGAGGGCCAGGCGGGCCTCGATCTGGTCGATCATGGCCACCATCGCGTCGTCGCGGCGTTCGGTATGGGTGACGGTCAGCCCCGCCCCGCTCAGCAGGGCCGCGTACCCGTCGAGAGGGCGGGCGTCGGCGACACAGGCGACCCACGCCCCCAGCCCGGCCAGCTCGGGCGGGAGCCGCTCGGCATTGACGGTGACGTCGGTGATGCCGAGCCGGCCGCCGGGGCGCAGCACCCGGGCGAACTCGGCGGCGGCGGTGGGTTTGTCAGGGAAGGTGCAGAAGGCGCACTCGCACACCACCGCGTCGACCGACTGCGCGTCGACGGGTAGCCGCTCGGCGTCGGCTACCCGGAACCGGATGCGGTCGGCGAGGCCGACGGCCTGTGCCCCGTCGGTGGCGAGGGCGACGTTGGCGTCGGACAGGTCCACGCCGGTGACGTCGACCTCGTACTCGGTCGCCAGCATCAGGGCGGTGCTCCCCCGGCCGCCGGCCACATCGAGGACGATCTCCCCGGCACGCAGGTTAAGCCGGTCGGCTAGCCGGCGGGTGAGGGCGAGGCCACCAGGGTGGTAGGAGTCGCCGAGCAGCAGGGCCACCACGTCGGAGCCGTAGGTGGCGGCGCAGCATGCCTTGGCCTCGGCGGCCATCGGCGGCGGGATCGGGACGCTCATCGGATCCCTCGGCCGACGTTGGTGCGGTCCGGCGCGATGCGGCGTCCCCCGTCTGGGCGATGCTCCGCTCCGCTTCCGGCGATCTTCGAGCCGTAGGGCGAGTCGATGAGGATCGGCTGCAGCGGCTGGGCGTTGGGTACGACGTCGGCCACTGTTACGCCGGACATCTGTTCGCGGACCTGTTCCCGGTAGCCGACGGAGTTGTAGGCGCAGAACGGTATCAACCTGCCGTCCGGGGTGATCTCCTCGACGCAGCACTTCATCAACTGTTTGACGTTGAGGGTGTACGGATCCTGGAAATCCTGGATGACGATCATGAAGGCGCGGTCGGTGAGGTTCGCGACCGCGTCGGGCAGGTTGATGCCGCAGGCGTCCGCGCAGTCCAGGGCCGCGGCGGTCTGAGCGAGGCGGTCGCGCGTGGTGTCGGTGCCCATGAACGCGGACGCCGACCACAGCTTTTCCAGCGCCTCCCGGATGGCGTAGTCCGGCACGACCCGGTTGGACACGTAGTCGAGGTAGTCCTCGACGTTGAGCAACCGGGGGATCGGCACCACGGCGAAGTCCGGGGTGCCGGGGTCACCTTCGGTGAGCAGGTAGGTGATCGAACGGCAGGTCGGGAAGCAGCACGGCACCGGGAAGAAGTCCCTGGCGTGGAACCAGTCGGGCAACTGCCGCGCGATGAGGTCGATGATGTCGGAGTTGGTCAGCCGGGTCAGCGGGTCGAAGGCGACGTGCCGGCCGGAGTGAGTGACCGGCTGGAACGAGACGCTGCGCACCGCCGGATGGGCCAAGCCGTGACTGATGATGGCGCCGAGTTCGTGTTCGTTGAGGCCGCGTTCGACCGCAGCGACGAGGGTGACGGTCAGCCCGACGTCGGCGCAGTTGTCCAGGGCCTTCTGCTTGATGGCACGCAGGTCCCGACCGCGGATCTCCCGGTGGGTGCGCTCGTCGAGCCCATCGAACTGCAGATAGATGTTGACCGGCCGGCCGGGCCGGTTCCGTTCGGCCAGCGCGGCCACAAATCCCCGGTCGGAGGCGAGGCGGATGCCGTTGGTGTTGAGGTTGACCGCCTTGATCGGGCGGGTCTGGGCGGCGTCGACGAAGTCCAGGATCTGCTTGTGGATCGTGGGCTCGCCGCCGGAGAACATCACCACCTCGGCCTCGCCTTCGCTTTCCACGAAGGCATCGAGCATCCGCTCGCACTGCGGCAAGTTGATCGAGTAGCCGTCGGGCTGGTGGCCGGAGTCGGCGAAGCAGATCGGGCAGTCCAGGTTGCAGCCGGTGTTGACCTCAATGATGCCCAGGCAGGCGTGCTGCTTGTGTTCTGGGCACAGGCCACAGTCCGAAGGGCAGCCGTCGACCACCTCGGTCTGGAACCTCAGCGGGATCGTGCCAGGCTTGTTGAACCGGGCGCTGTCGAGGTACATCTGCGCGTCGCCGTACACCAGCGCCTCGAACAGGCCGTGCTCCGGGCAGCGTTTGCGCAGGTACACCTTGTCGTCGCGGATGTTGACTTGGCCGTCGACGACGATCTTGCACACCGGGCAGATCGACTTGGTGTACTCAACGAACACCTCGTCCCGGTCCCGCTTCACCGTAGATGACACGGAAGGAACGGGGACGCGTTCAACAGCGGCCATGACTGCTCCTCGCGGCGTGCCTGCCATTGTCGCCAGCCCACTCTGCCTCTTTGCCGGCCCGTCAACCGGTCACACTGCCATGCCGCGACAGCCGTACGTGCCAAACCAAGCGGACTCACACCGATGAACAGCGAAGAGCAGCCCGCGCGGCGCGGATGCCAGTCACCCTGCAGATGCCGAACCACGTCTGAGGGAAACCGGCAAACCGCCTGACCACCGGTCCACGCCTGGCACGGCGATCAGCGCGGTGGCCACCAGAACGAGGTAGACCAGCGCCTCGATGAACCAGAACTGCGCCCTCCGGCTGCTGGTGATGATCGTGGCCGCGCTCGGCGCGTCGGGGATC
Source organism: Micromonospora sp. (assembly GCA_049791715.1). Classification (GTDB taxonomy): domain Bacteria; phylum Actinomycetota; class Actinomycetes; order Mycobacteriales; family Micromonosporaceae; genus Micromonospora. The sequence continues at coordinate 4,144 of JBARAE010000968.1, read as the reverse complement.
GGGCAGGTGTTCGACGGGGCACTGCTGATCGTCATCTTCGCCACCTCCGGCGCGCTGGAGGCATTCGCGACCGCCCGCACCGCCGACTCGGTGCGGGCGTTACTGGACGTGGCCCCGGAGCAGGCGACGCGCCCGGACGCCGACAGCGGCGAGACGGTGGTGAACACCGTCGATCTGCAGGTCGCACGCCCGCGGTCGATGAGCGGGTGCGGGTCGTCGCGCAGCTGGTCCTCGAAGCCGTACGTACGCAATGGCTACGCGGAGGTGCGGGGCGTGCCCGGTGACCACCTCGCCGTCCTACGGAAGGAGATTCGATCGCTGATCAGGCAACGGACGGGCCACCCGAGCGAGACGCTCGTCCACGGTGACCTCCTGCATGTGGTGTGTGAGCCACTGCGAGACCCAGAGGCTGAGATGCGGGCAGCTGCGGAGGCGTTCGACGCCGTGCTGTTCGGGAAGCAGCGGCTGCCGTCGGTGCGGCGCGAACGGGACTGGGTGGTGTCCTGGAGCGCGTGGGCGCAGCCGTAACAGGCTCACCCACCGCCCGCGAAAGACCATCGCCTACCTGGAGGAGGTGTGCGTTGAGGCGAGTAGGTGTGGTTCGCCGGTCATGGCGGCCAGGGCGGCGGCGACCGCGTGCAGGTCTGCCTTGATGTAGGTGGTGGTGGCGGGTCCGCGGCGGTCGGTGTGGCCGGCGTAGGCGCGGGCCACACCGTAGCCGTAGTGGCGTTCCACCCAGGTGAGGGTGGTGTGGCGCAGCCAGTGGGTGGAGATGCCCTGCGCGGCGACCCAGGGCAGGCGTTCGCCGATGCGTTTCCACAGGTGGTCGTAGCGGCGGCTGCTGACCGGGCGGCCGTTGCGGTAGCACAACAGCCGGTCGGTGGGCAGGACTGCGCCCCGGGCGTGAGCGTGTTCCTGGAGGCGTTCGGCGAGGGTCGGGGTGATGGGTTGCCAGCGCAGGGTGCCGCCCTTCTCGGTGAGGCGGACCAGGCAGTGACGGGCGTCGAGGTCGACGAGGCGGAGTGCGAGGGCGCCGCCGCGTCGGCAGGCGGTTTCGGTGTGCAGGCGCAGCAGCAGGGCATCGAGGATGACGTCGTTGCCGCTGGTACGCGCCACAAGGTTGATGTCCTGCAGTTCGCCGGGGGTGAGGGCGCGGCGGGGGTTGGGCAGCCGGCGTGGTTTGGCGATCCGGTGCGCGGGGCTGTCCGCAGGGGTGAGGTAGCCATCGGCGATGGCACGGCGGTAGACGGCGCGGGCGGCCGCGATGACGTGCTCACCGGCATGACGGCCCAGGCGGCCCGTGCGTCGGGACCGGGCGCTGGCGGTGACCTGGCGCATGAGGGCTTCGATGTCGCTGGCGGTCACCTCGTCCAGCGGTAGATGGCCGAGGATAGCGGCCATGCGGTTCCAGTAGGTGCCGTAGGTGCGGCGGGTGCCCGGGCTGGCCACGGCCGCGACCCGCGGGACGTACTCGGCAAGGGCGGCACACGCGATGCCGAGTCGGGGTGGGTGTCCAGGTCGGCCGGGGTGAGGCCGAGGTGGGCGAGCATCTGCCGGGCGGTGACGATGCGTGACGGATCAGCCGGCATGGGAAGGGCCTCCGAGGACGGTGGCGTGCAGGTGCGCGAGGAGCCGCGTGATGGTGTTCGAGGGGTGCACGACGAGCAGATCGCGCGCGGGGATCGCTGCCAGCAGCACCACCTGATGCGGGTGGATGCCGCAGAGTTGCCGGAGCGCGGCGGGCAGGGGTAGTGCCCCGCGGGAGCCGACGGCGTGCATCCCATCGGCCATGGTGGTGATGAGCAGCAGGCCGTCGGTGACGTCGATGTGGAGACGGTGACCGGGCGGCCAGGACAACGCCTGCAGCAGATCCCGGGCAGCCACCCGGCCGTCAGCATCGGGCAGGGCCACGTCGAAGACGACCTCGTCGAACGCTTCCCGCGCAGGTGGGACGGCTGCGGGCAGCTGCGGCATCGGAGCCGGTGGCGGTGCCGGGCGAGGAAGCGGGGTCGTGATGATCGCGCCGATGAGTTGCTCGTCGAGGCGTCGGCGGGGCGGTTGCCGGGCGGCCGTCATGGTGACCGCCGCAGCCGTTCCCGCGGCCTCAGCGCATGCTGCCGAGAGCCCTGATCGTCGATGTGTGCACGGCTGCTACGGGGTGCCCTCATCGGGAGCCACCGGGGTGGTGAGCTCCCGTGATCTGGCACGAAGACTGGTGTCCGAGGGGTGACGAACCATTGCCCCACCGCCGATGACGATCGCCAAGACCTTGAAGCTCACACAAGTCTAGGTGCTCCGGTGACCTCTTCGAGTCCGCCGAAGAGGTCACCGGACAGGAAGCCCTGGTCGGAGGGTTGTCGGTGGGAGTCGAGTCTGAGCTGCCGGAATCCCTACCGACTCCGCCACGACGGATCCCAAAGCCGTACGTCGATGCAGCATGGCCCCTGTGAATGGCGTCAGCCGGCCCCAGGACGACAAGCCGGCACCAGCCAGGCGGGAAGCAGCCAACGCTGACCACTTCGGTGTCCTCTGGGAGGCCGCGCCGAACCGCTCGCACGCATCACCGCAGGTCAAAGTCCTCTGTTCTGTCCAGCCTTGGTGAGCACTTCGGGCGCGGTGACCACTTCGTCAACCTGCACCCAATCTGCTCCCACTTGCAAGGCCAGGCCATCCAGCAGCTCCTTACACCGCCGCGACCTGCGCAGAGTCCTGATCTTGTGTCGTCTTCGAGGCACCGCTTGTCTGAGGGCAACCAACGCCCCTGATGATCATTAAGATCCACGCGCATGACCGAACCCACTGCGGCTGCGCCAGCCGGCAAACGCCGGATCCTGATCGCCGCAACTGCCGTCGCTGTTGCCGTCCTCATCCTCGCCGTCGGTTTCGCGCTCGGACGTGGCTCTGATCAGCCGACGGCGGCGAAGACCCAAGCCGCGACTGCATCTCCCACCGCTGCCGCCACCACTCTGGCCGCCACGCCCAGCGCCTCGCCCACCCCGTCACCGAGCAGCTCGCCGAGCTACACGCCGAAGCTGCCGACGACGATGACGGACGAGGGAGGCGACTGCATCGACGACAAGCCCGACAAGTGTGGCTACTACGTCGCCGGGTCCAGCTGCAAAAACGTCGAGTGGTGCGAGAAGGATGACCACGTCGAGCCGGGAACGTGGGCGACCGACGGAGGCACGGGCCCGAGCGACTGCAGGTGGGGGCTGTCCCTGCCGCCGGAATACGGCATGGATGGCGGCGGCTACGCGACGTCCTACACGGAGGTCCAGGTGCCCAAGGGCGCCATCTTCGAGACCCACGATTGCGTCGCCGATTGGGAGTGGCTACACCCATAGCCGGCACCCCGAGAACACGACGACGGCCCCCGGTGCGTGCGCGGGGGCCGTCGCCGTGCTCAAGGTGCTGAGCCAGTTGCCCTGCCCGATCTGCGCCCGCGGCGCCATGCCGGTCCGGCACGATCGCGGCAGGGGCCGGATGAGCACGGTGCGCAGCCAGGGCGTCTCGGCCCGGCCGGGGTGAGCTTCGGCGGGGCCGATCCGGTGCTGCGGCGGCCGGTCGCCCCGATGCTGTCGGCCCCAGTTGACGCGGTGCCGCAGGGGCCGCGCCTGGCGTACGAGCCCAAGTGGGACGGGTTCCGCACTATCGCCTTCGTCGAGGCGGCCGGCGTCTACCTGCAGTCGCGCGCCGGCAAGAACCTGACCCGTACTTCCCGGACATCACCCGGGCGATCCGCCAGACCCTCCCGCCGGGGGTGATCCTCGACGGGGAGCTGATCGTGTGGGAGCGGGGCGGACCAGCTTCGCCCGGCTGCAGCGCCGGACCACCGCCGGCCGGGGGCTGCTGATGATGGTGCGGGAACACCCTGCGCATTACGTCCTGTGGGATTTGCTCGCCGACGCTGGCGGCCAGGTCGTGATCAACGCGCCGCTGTTCGAGCGGCGGGCCCGGCTGGCGGAGGTGCTCGAGGATGCACCCGCGCAGCTGACCCTCACGCCGCAGACCACCGACATGGACGAGGTGGGTGATTGGCTGACCACGTACACGGCGGCCGGGATCGAGGGGTGGTCGTCAAGCGGCTGGACGGCCGGTACGAGCCCGGCCGGCGCGGCTGGCAGAAGTTCCGGGTGCGCGCGGC
>JBARAE010000967.1:0-2107 GCA_049791715.1 Micromonospora sp. | reverse complement strand
CAGCGGGGGCCGGCCATCGTCATCGGCCTGTCGACCTGCGGGTGGAACGGATGACGGCGGGCGTCACCGTCCGATGATGGCGCCACCCCTGGCACGCCACCCGACCCCGACGTCGGACACGTCCAGTTTCAGCGGGCCTTCTTGGTGGCCCGCTTGCGCGGCGGGGTGAGCAGATCCGCGATCGTCGCGATCGCGCTCGGCACCAGCCGGTAGTACGCCCAGACCCCGCGCTTCTCCCGCTCCAGCAAGCCGGCCTCGGTGAGGATACGCAGGTGGTGGCTGACCGTCGGCTGTGAAAGGCCGAGCGGCGCGGTCAGGTCACAGACGCACGCCTCGCCTTCGGGGGCCGACTGGATCAGGCTGAGCAGCCGCAGCCGGGCGGGATCGGCGAGGGCCTTCAGGACCCCCGCGAGACGCTCGGCATCGGCACGTTCGATCGGCTCGCCGGCAAGCGGCGAGATCTGAGGCATGGTCATTTCAGCCAACGCAGTTCCCACGTATTCCATCCTTCCACCAGCAGCATCGATCCGCCTGCATATCAGCAGATCCGAATCGGCAAACTTTTACGCCACAAGGCCGAGGTCAGCCAACGTATAGGCCGCCCGATACGGCAGTCCGGCGGCTCGCACCGCGTCGCCGGCGCCTCGATCAACAATAACCGCCACGCCCACCACTTCGGCCCCGGCTTCGCGCAACGCCTCGACAGCGGTGAGCACACTGCCCCCCGTGGTCGAGGTGTCCTCGACCGCCAGAACCCGGCGGCCGGCGACGTCCGGCCCCTCGATGCGGCGCTGCAGACCGTGCGCCTTGCCCGTCTTGCGTACCACGAACGCGTCCAGCGGCCGGTCGGTCTCGGTGGCGGCGTGCAGCATCGAGAGCGCCACCGGATCGGCCCCCAGGGTCAGCCCGCCGACGGCGTCGTACTCCCAGTCGGCGGTCAGGTCACGCAGCACCTGGCCGACCAACGGCGCCGCCCGGTGATGGAGCGTGACACGACGCAGATCGACGTACCAGTCCGCCTCGCGGCCCGAGGAGAGCACCACCCGCCCGTGGACCACAGCCAGGTCGGCAATGAATTTACGCAGGTCGTCGTGGGCCCCCATGGCGATAGAGGGTACTGCGCAAGTCTGGGAGCCGTCTGGCGGGTCCACCTCGGTCAACCCTGCGGGCGACCGACCGGTGGCGATGTCCGACTACGGTGAGCCACCGTGGGGCGGGATCGACGCCGGCGCGTCCCGCCGGCGGGACAGCCCATCGACCCCCGACGGTCAGCCGCCGTCGCGGCCCACCCGGCCCCTGGTGTCCCGGGAGACCCCGCGCAACAGGCGCCGCGGGGCGTACCGCAGGCCCGCCACGGCCAGCTTGTACTTCCAGGTCGGCACGCTGACCAGCTTGCCTTTTCCCAGGTCACGCAACCCTTCGGCGACCACGTCGTCGGCCTGCAGCCACATCCAGCGGGGCGTCCGAGCCATGTCGATGCCGGCCCGCTCGTGGTACCCGGTGCGGGTGTAACCGGGGCAGAGAGCCATCACCCGTACGCCGAGGGCGGCCACCGACTGACCGATCGACTCGCTGAAATTCGTCACCCAGGCCTTGCTGGCCGAGTACGTCGACCCAGGCATGGGCACACCGAAACCGGCAACCGAAGAGACATTTATCACTGTCCCGCTGCCCCGCTCGATCATCGGGCCGAGGGCCGCATGGGTCAGCCGCATCACCGCCAGCACGTTGAGCCGGAGCAGTCGGGCCTCGTCCTCCACCGTCGATCGGAGAAAGGGCGTGTTCAAGCTGATGCCGGCGTTGTTCACCAGCATCTCGACCGGGCTGCCCTCGCCGAGCCGCCGCTCCAGCACCGCGCAGCCGTCGTCGGTGGACAGATCGGCGGAGAAGGTCTCCACCTGGCGCCCGTACCGGCCGGTCAACTCGGCGGCCGTGGCGTCGAGTCGGCCGGCGTCCCGGGCCACCAGGATCAGGTCCCACCCGTCGGCGGCCAGCCGGCGGGCGAACGAGGCGCCGATGCCCAGGCTGGCGCCGGTGATGAGCGCGCGTCGTACGGCGGGATGCGGTTCGGCGGTCACGGGCGGTCCTCGGGGGACGGCGTCGGCCC
>JBARAE010000966.1:0-1833 GCA_049791715.1 Micromonospora sp. | reverse complement strand
CCGGGTTCGTCGACGGGGAGAAGGGCGTCGCCGACCCGGCCGCCGCGCTGGAGGGCGCCCGGGCCATCCTCATCGAGCGGTTCGCCGAGGATGCCGACCTGATCGGCACGCTGCGCGAGCAGATGTGGTCGCGGGGCCGGCTGGTGTCCCGGGTACGCGACGGCCAGGAGGCCGCCGGCGCGAAGTTCGCCGACTACTTCGACTTCGCCGAGCCGTACCCGAAGCTCCCGTCGCACCGGATCCTGGCCATGTTCCGGGGCGAGAAGGAGGGCGTGCTCGACCTGACCATGGACCCGGGGGCCGAGGGCGACTCCGACGCGATGCCCGCCGGCCCGAGCCGGTACGAGGCGGTGATCGCCGGCCACTTCGACATCAGCGACCAGGGGCGCCCGGCCGACAGGTGGTTGGCGGACACGGTGCGCTGGGCCTGGCGTACCCGGATCCTCATCCACCTCGGCGCCGACCTGCGGATGCGGCTGTGGCAGGTGGCGGAGGAGGAGGCCGTCCGGGTCTTCGCGACCAACCTGCGCGACCTGCTGCTCGCCGCGCCGGCCGGTACCCGGCCCACGATGGGCCTGGACCCGGGGCTGCGCACCGGTGTGAAGGTGGCCGTGGTGGACGGCACCGGCAAGGTGGTCGCCACCGACACCATCTACCCGCACGAGCCCCGCCGGCAGTGGGACGCCTCGATCGAGACCCTGGCGAAGCTGGCCGGGGCGCACGGGGTCGAGCTGATCGCGATCGGCAACGGCACCGCCAGCCGGGAGACGGACAAGCTCGCCGGTGACCTGATCAAGCGGTACCCGCAGCTCAACCTCACCAAGGTGGTGGTGTCCGAGGCCGGCGCGTCGGTCTACTCCGCCTCCGCGTACGCCTCGCAGGAGCTGCCCGGGCTGGACGTGTCGCTGCGCGGCGCGGTCTCCATCGCCCGCCGGCTCCAGGACCCGCTCGCCGAGCTCGTCAAGATCGATCCGCGGTCGATCGGCGTCGGGCAGTACCAGCACGACCTGTCCGAGGTGAAGCTCTCCCGGTCGCTGGACGCGGTGGTCGAGGACTGCGTGAACGCGGTCGGGGTGGACGTCAACACCGCCTCCGCCCCGCTGCTGACCCGGGTCTCCGGTATCGGCGCCGGGCTGGCGGAGAACATCGTGCTGCACCGGGACGCCAACGGGCCGTTCCGCTCCCGTTCCGAGCTGAAGAAGGTGCCGCGGCTCGGCCCGAAGGCGTTCGAGCAGTGCGCCGGCTTCCTGCGCATCCCCGGCGGCGACGACCCGCTCGACTCGTCCAGCGTGCACCCCGAGGCGTACCCGGTGGTGCGGCGGATCCTCGCCGGCACCGGCACGGACCTGCGCTCACTGATCGGCCAGAGCGTGATCCTGCGCGGCCTGAGGGCCACCGACTTCGTCGACGACACGTTCGGCCTGCCCACCGTCACGGACATCCTGCGCGAGCTGGAGAAGCCGGGCCGGGACCCGCGGCCGGCGTTCAAGACCGCCTCCTTCGCCGAGGGGGTCGAGAAGATCAGCGACCTGGTCCCCGGCATGCTGCTGGAGGGCGTGGTCACCAACGTGGCCGCCTTCGGCGCGTTCGTGGACGTCGGTGTGCACCAGGACGGCCTGGTGCACGTCTCGGCGATGTCGCACACGTTCGTCAAGGACCCGCGGGACGTGGTGAAGTCCGGCGACGTGGTCCGGGTCAAGGTGCTCGACGTGGACGTGCCGCGCAAGCGGATCTCGCTGACCCTGCGACTGGACGGGGAGACGCCCGCGGGCGGCGGACGGCCGCAGGGCGACGCCGGCCGACGGGAGCGGAGCGAGCACGGCGGCCGCGGCC
>JBARAE010000965.1:0-4058 GCA_049791715.1 Micromonospora sp. | reverse complement strand
GTGCCGGCCGGGGCGGTTCCGCCGCTGCTGCCGGCCGTGCAGGGGGCCGCTGACGCGCCGGAGACCATCGGCACCGACGCCGGCGTGGTGCACTTCGGCATCGACACCGCAAAGGCCCGTTACCGGGGCTGGCAGGTGTGGGGCTACCTCGACCACGAGCGCAACCAGCTCAGCGGCGTGGAGAGCGTACGGATGGATGTCGGCGACGGTCGGGACGTCACCGTCGAGCTCGCACGCTCGTCGCAGGCACTGCGCAGTTTCAGCGCCGCAGGGGTGCCTTACGCGGTGAGTGAGCTGGCCGACGAGGCGGCCTTCGACGGCCGGAGCACCCAGCTGACGGTCGACGGGTTGCCGCTCTGGGTCCGGCAGTGGCACCCCGCGCCCGGCGTGTACGCCCGGGCGAGCGTGTCGGCCCGGACCGACACCGGGTTGACCGTCGCGGTACAGGCGCTGCGGCTGAACGAGGCGCGGCGATGCGCCGCCCCGGTCCGGCTCAGCGACCTGCCGAGTGGCGCGAACCTCCAGGGCTGCCTCGTCGACGTGAGCGCCTTCCCGAAGCTGCTGACCGCCCGGTTCACCATCTCCGGTCCTGACCCGCTGGCGGAGATGACCGTCTCCTACCTGTACGAGGCCGAGGCCGCGGTCTCGTCCGTGGCGGGGAATATGAAGATCAACGGGCGGGCGGCCCTCCTGTACCCCAACGGTGGCCGTCTGGAGCTGCTGGGCTTCCCGAAGTCGCACCTGCTCGCCAATTACGGCTCGCCGGAGCATGGCTTCGACCAGCGGGACGCGGCCGTCGTGCTGGGCGGAGCGCACGTGGCGCCGGACCCGACCCGCCCGGAGACCTGGGACTGAGTGCTCCCTCACCGAGCCGGTCCGGGACGCCTCCCGTCCCGGGCCGGCGCTGTCGCCGGCCCGTACGCTTGGTGACCGTGAGCCCCCGTCGCAACCGTCCCCGCCGGGACGAGACCACACAGCTGGATTCCGAGCGGGTACGCCAGGGTGTGCCGACCGTCCAGCAGTGGCGCGACGGCGACTGGCAGGTACGCGGGATCAGCGGCGGGGCGTCGGTCAAGACGTACCGCTGTCCCGGCTGCGACCAGGAGATCCGCCCCGGTGTGGCGCACCTGGTGGCGTGGCCGGCGGACGGCCGGGGTGACCTCACCGACCGGCGGCACTGGCACAGCGGTTGCTGGCGGGCCCGGGACCGGCGCGGGCCGATCATCCAGCGCGGCCGCAGCGCCCCCCGCTACGGCTGAGCGATCTGGATCACGCTGTTTGCGCCCCGCCGAGCGGGGCCGGCGGTGGCGCGCCAGACTGGGACGGTGAGCACACCGATCCGTGCGTCCTCCATCCTGCCCGGGCGCCGCGAGGACATCGAGCTGCACACCGCCGACGGTCTGCGCCTGGTCGGTGAGCTGGCCCGGCCGCTGGACCGGGAGCCGGTCGCCACGCTGGTCTGCCTGCACCCGCTGCCCACCCACGGCGGGATGATGGACAGCCACGTGTTCCGCAAGGCCGCCTGGCGGCTGCCCGCCCTGGCCGACCTGGCCGTGCTTCGGTTCAACACGCGGGGCACCAGCAGCGTCCGGGGCGCCAGCGAGGGTGCCTTCGACAACGCGGTGAGCGAACGCTTCGACGTGGCCGCCGCCATCGAGTACGCCGAATTCCACGAGCTGCCGAACATCTGGCTGGTCGGCTGGTCGTTCGGCACCGACCTGGTGCTCAAGTACGGCTGCGACCCGGCGGTGAGCGGCGCGATCCTGCTCTCCCCGCCGCTGCGGTACTCCGCGCCGGAGGACCTCGCGGTGTGGGCGGAGTCGGGCAAGCCGCTCGTCGCCCTGGTGCCCGAGTTCGACGACTACCTGCGGCCGGAGGAGGCCCGGGAGCGGTTCGGGGCGGTGCCGCAGGCCGAGGTGGTCGGGGTGCCGGGCGCGAAGCACCTCTGGGTCGGCGACGCGGAGACCGTGCTCGACGAGATCGTCCGGCGGGTCAACCCCGCGGTGCCCACGCCGCTGCCGACCACCTGGGACGGCCCGATGGAGACCGGTGACGTCAGCGCGTACGCGGACCGGACGGTGGCGTCCTTCGCCGACACCCCGCTCCCCGGCCCGCAGCAGCGCCGGGCCAGCTGAGGGTCAGCGCGACTCCTGCCGGGGCAGGACCACCTCGCGGAGGATGAGCTGGAGGGCGGCGACCGTCGGGATCGCGATCAGCGCCCCGACCACGCCCATCAGCGACACCCCGAGCAGGGCGGCGAGCAGGGCGGCCACCTCGTTGACCGCGACGGACCGGCGCATGATCTTGGGGTAGATGAGGTAGTTCTCGACCTGCTGGTAGATCACGAAGAAGACCAGGCAGGCGATGCCGACCGGCAGGTCGGTGGCGAACGCGACCAGGGTCACGATGACCGCGCCCAGGGTGGCCCCGATCTGCGGGATCAGGTCGGTCACCGCGACGACCACGGCCAACGCGAACGGGTACGGCAGTCCGACCGCGAGGGCGAAGACGAAGGTGCTCGCCCCGGCCAGCACCGCGATGGTCAGCGCCCCGACCATGTACGCGCCGACCTTCGCCAGGACCTCGTCCCCGATCAGCTGAACCCGTTCCCGGCGCGAGCGGGGCACCAGCGCGTACCCGAGGCTCCGCAGCTTGTCGAAGTAGGCCAGGAAGTAGATCGTCAGCACCAGTACGGTCAGCATCCGGAAGATGGTGCCGAAGATCAGTTGGGCACCCCCGAGCACACCGCCGAGGGCTCGGGCCAGGTTGTCCGCACTGGCCACCGAGCGCACCCGGTCCACGAGGCCGTACCGCTCGACCAGGTCGTTGACGGCCGGATTACGGCGCAGCTCCTCGACGTAGTTCGGCAGCTGGTCCACGAACTGACCCGACTGGCTCACCACCGGCGGCACCAGCGCCAACACGCCGCCGACGATCAGCAGCAGGACGGTCAGCGCCACCACCGCCACGGCCAGCCCGCGCGACAGTCCCCAGCCGCGCAGCCGGGCCACCGCCGGGTGCAGGCCCACGGCGAGGAAGAGCGCGATGACCACCAGCACGAGGATGCCGGCGGCGTTGCGCAGGCCCAGGAAGACCGCGTACGCCAGAAGCACGCCGAGCGCGCCGGTGAACCCGACCAGGAAGCTGCTGCGCCGCAGCGGCCTCCCGGGGGTGCCGAACCGTCCGCTCGGCCCGTTCGGCTCGAACTCGGTGGGATCCGACCCGGCCGCCGCGCTGGTCGTGCCGCTGTAGTAAGGGCCGCCGGTCGGCGCCTCCCGCGGGGCGGTTTCGGCCCCTCGTGGCGTCGGAACGGCCGGATCACCGGCGGTGGGGGAGCCGTGGCCGGTGGCGGGCGGACCGTCGGCGGTGCCGTCCGCCGGGCCGCTCGGGTTCTCGGGGCGCAGTGCGGCCAGCGGGTGGTCGTCGTCCTGTGGTCGAACGCTGCCCGACGACCCGTCCTGCGACACCCGACCTCCCCCGATCCCGCTCCGGCGGACGCGGCCGGAGACGCCTCAGGGACCGGCGGACCGACCGTGGCCGGTGTGCGGTGAGCCCCTGTCCGGCAGGGTAGCCGCCGGTCGATGCCTCGGCCACCGCCAGCGTGGGGCGGCGGACTCCCGGCTACTCGGGCTCGACCGTCACCGCGCTCGGCTTGGCGGCGCGCTCGTCGGTGGTCGGCTTGGTCGGCCGCTTGCCGTTCTCGCCGGTACTGGTGATCTTCGTCGGGGTTGCGCCCCGGCCGCCCTCGCCGGGCACGGCCGCCGTCGTGGGCTCGCCGTCCACTCCCGCACTGGCCTCGCCGCCGTCCACGGTGGTCACCGGCTCGGCCACCGGACGCGCCTTGGCCTCCCCGGCGTCGCCGGTCGTCTCCTTCGCCCGGCCCGCGACCGGATCCTTGGCCCCGACCGGCTCCTTGACCCCGACGGGATCCTTGGCCGCCACCGGCTCCTTCGCCCCGACCGGTTCCTTGGCCCTGACCGGCCCCTTCGCCCCGGCCGGCGCGGCGTCCCCGGCGGCGACCGGCTCCTTGGGACTGGCCGGTGGCTTGCCGTCGGCCC
>JBARAE010000964.1:0-6085 GCA_049791715.1 Micromonospora sp. | reverse complement strand
GCGCTGCGCAGCGTACGGCTCGAAGGGTTCGGCGACCGGCGACCGGCCGCCCTCTCCGGCGGACAGAGCCAGCGCGTCGCCCTCGCCCGCGCCCTGGTCATCCGACCGAAGGTGCTGCTGCTCGACGAGCCGCTCGGCGCGCTGGACCTGAAGTTGCGCGAGCAGATGCAGGTCGAGTTGAAGGCCCTCCAGCGGGAGGTCGGCATCACCTTCGTCTTCGTCACCCATGACCAGGAGGAGGCGCTCACCATGAGCGACCGGGTGGCGGTCTTCCAGGACGGCCGGATCGCCCAGGTCGGCACCCCGGCCGAGGTCTACGAGCGACCCGGCAGCCCGTTCGTCGCCGGCTTCGTCGGCACCTCCAACCTGCTCACCGGCGCCGCCGCCCGGGACCTGCTCGGCCGCGACGGCACCTTCTCGGTACGGCCGGAGAAGATCCGGCTCGTGGGCCCACCGACGGCTCCAGGTCGCGGCGCGGCGTCAGACGCGCCCGAGCTGGAGTTGTCGCAGGCCGGCGCCGACGAGACGGCCGCCACCGGACGGGTGGCCGAGGTCGTCTACGCCGGGCCGACCACCCGGTTCGTCGTCGACCTCGACGCCGGCGCCCGGCTGGTCGTGGCGCAGCAGAACCTCGCCACCTCCTCGGCCGACGTGGCGGCGCTTCGCGGCACCCCGGTCCGTCTGGCCTGGCGCACCGAGCACGCCGTGCTCGTACCCGATCCCGTCCCGCCCACCCAACCTTCCAAGGAGAGCGCACATGCGTACCGGTAGAACACTGACGGCGCTCGCCGCCGTCGGCCTGCTCGCGGTGGCGGGCTGCGGCGACGGCGGCGCCGACGCCGGCGGATCGGGGCCCGGCGGGATCAAGCCACCCGCCATCGACAAGCTGAGCAGCCTCGGGTCGGGCGAGGGCCAGGTCAACATCGTGGCCTGGGCCGGTTACGTCGAGGACGGCTCCAACGACCCGAAGGTGGACTGGGTCACCGACTTCGAGAAGGAGACCGGCTGCCAGGTCAACGTCAAGGTCGCGGGCACCTCCGACGAGATGGTGACCCTGATGAAGACCGGCGACTACGACGTCGTCTCGGCCTCCGGGGACGCCTCGCTCCGGCTGATCTACGGCGGCGACGTCGCCCCGGTCAACACCGACCTGATCAGCAACTACAAGGACGTGTTCGACGGGCTCAAGCTCAAGCAGTGGAACTCCGTCGACGGGGTGGCGTACGGCATCCCGCACGGGCGCGGCGCCAACCTGCTGATGTACCGCACCGACGTGGTCAAGCCCGCCCCGACGTCCTGGGGCGCGGTCTTCGACCCCAACTCCCCGTACAAGGGCAAGATCACCGCGTACGACTCGCCGATCTACATCGCCGACGCGGCGCTGTACCTGATGAAGACCCAGCCGGACCTGGGCATCAAGAACCCGTACGCGCTGGACGACAAGCAGTTCACCGCCGCGGTCGACCTGCTGAAGAAGCAGAACGACGCGATCGGCGAGTACTGGTCGGACTACACCAAGGAGGTGCAGGCCTTCAAGGCCGGCAACTCGGTGCTCGGCACGACCTGGCAGGTGATCGCCAACCTGGCGCAGGCCGACAAGGCTCCGGTCGAGGCGATCCTGCCCGACGAGGGCGCGACCGGCTGGTCGGACACCTGGATGATCTCCGCCAAGTCGAAGCACCCGAACTGCGCGTACCGGTGGATGGACCACATCATCTCGCCGAAGGCCAACGCGGCGGTCGCCGAGTGGTTCGGTGAGGCGCCGTCCAACAAGCTGGCGTGCGCCGAGACCGCCGACAAGAACCACTGCAAGACGTTCCACGCCGACGACGAGGCCTACTTCGACAAGGTCTGGTACTGGAACACGCCGGTGCAGCAGTGCCTCGACGGGCGTACCGACGTGAAGTGCAAGGACTACGCGGCCTGGACCCAGGCCTGGACCACCATCAAGGGCTGAGGTGACCTCGACTACGCAGCGGTCCGCGGGCGGCACCACCGCCGTCCGCGGGCCCGTCGGCCGGCTGTCGGCCTGGCTGCACCGCCACGCCGGTGTACGCCTCGCCGCGCTGCTCACCGCACCGCTGCTCTGGCTGGTGGTGGCCTACCTCGGCTCGTTGGCCGTGCTGTTCGTCTCGGCGCTGTGGACGGTCAACGGCTTCACCGGGGAGATGGTCCGCCAGCCCACCCTGGACAACTTCCGCACGATCCTCGCCGACCAGGTCTACCGGACGGTCACCGTGCGCAGCGTCGGCGTGGCCGCCGCGGTCACCGCCATCGACGCGCTCATCGCCCTGCCGATGGCCTTCTACATGGCGAAGGTGGCCCGGCCCCGGTACCGGCGGTGGCTGGTGGTCGCCATCCTCACCCCGCTCTGGGCCAGCTATCTCGTCAAGGCGTACGCCTGGCGGGTGCTGCTGGCCAACGGGGGGCCGGTGGACTGGCTCTTCGGCGGCCCGGGCAGCGGACCCGGGTACGGGCTGACGGCGACCGTCCTGGTGCTGGCGTACCTGTGGCTGCCGTACATGATCCTGCCGATCTACGCGGGCCTGGAGCGGTTGCCCGACTCGCTGCTGGAGGCCTCCGGTGACCTCGGCGCCCGGGCGGGTCGCACATTCCGGGCCGTCGTGTTGCCGGTCATCGTGCCGTCGGTGATCGCCGGATCGGTCTTCACGTTCTCGCTCTCGCTCGGCGACTACATCACCGTCCAGATCGTCGGCGGCAAGACCCAGCTCATCGGCAACCTCGTCTACGCCAACATCGGTGCGGCGAACAACCTGCCGTTCGCGGCCGCGCTGGCCACCATCCCGGTCCTGATCATGGTCATCTACCTGGTCGCCGTCCGGCGGTCCGGGGCTCTGGAGGAGTTGTGACGCTGTCCCGGTCGGCGCCCTGGCTGCTGCGCGGCGCGATGGCGCTCGGCCTGGCCTTCATCTACCTGCCGCTGGCGATCGTGCTGGTCAACTCCTTCAACGCCGACCGCACGTTCGCCTGGCCGCCGCCCCGCTGGACCACCGAGTGGTGGACCCGCGCCTGGGACAACGCGGGCGCGCGGGAGGCGCTGTGGATGTCGGTCAAGGCGGGACTGGGCGCCACCGCCATCGCGCTGGTGCTCGGCTCGCTGGTCGCCTTCGCCGTGCAGCGGTACCGGTTCTTCGGCCGGGGAACCGTGTCGCTGCTGGTCCTGCTGCCGATCGCGCTGCCCGGCATCGTCACCGGTATCGCCCTGGACACCGCGTTCCGCTCGGTGATGGCACCGCTGGGCGTCGGCAAGGGTCTCTTCTCGGTGATCGTGGGGCACGCGACGTTCTGCGTGGTGGTGGTCTACAACAACGTGTTGGCCCGGCTGCGCAGGTCGGGGGGCAACCTCCAGGAGGCGTCGGCCGACCTGGGGGCCGACGGGCTGCAGACCTTCCGGTACGTCACGTTTCCCGTGCTGCGCTCGGCTCTGCTGGCCGGCGGGCTGCTGGCGTTCGGGCTCTCCTTCGACGAGATCATCGTCACCACGTTCACGGCCGGCCCGGGGGTGCAGACCCTACCGATCTGGATCTTCAGCAACCTGTTCCGGCCGAACCAGGCGCCGGTCATCAACGTGGTGGCCGCCGTGCTGATCGTGGCCTCGGTGGTGCCGATCTACCTCGCCCAACGCCTCTCCGACACGGCCAGCGGCGGCCGCCTCTGAGGGCACCGGCAGGAGGCGTTCCAGCCGGCGTACCCGGGCCACGGTCAGCGCCGCGACGGCGATGCAGGTAGCCCCGACCAGGCCGTAGAGGACGGCCCAGAAGTGCGCCCGGACCACCAGCAGGCCGAACACGCCCAGGGCGACGCAGGCCGGCAGCACGAAGGCCAGGGCGAGCAGGCTTTCCCGCCGCTGCCGCACCAGGTACGCCGGCAGCTCACCCCACGTCGTGGTGTCCTTCCATCGGCTTGGTGCGGCGATCCCAGGTCACGTCAGCCTCCGGTGCGGTCCACGGTGCCCGCCGCCCGGTTCGGTGAGGACGGTGGCGATGCGGACGGGTTACCCCGCCCGCACCGTCGGCAGTCCCCTGTGGAGCTCCGTCAGCCCCACCATCTGGCGTCGCCAACGGGGACGAAGCCGAGGGAGTCGTAGAGCGGTCGGCCGGCCCGCGCCGCGGTCAGCGTCATCGGCACGTCGCCCAGGCGGCTCAGCACGCCGTGCAGCAGGGCCCGGCCGACGCCCCGGGACCGGTGCTCGGGCAGGGTGGTCATCCAGTAGAGGCCGACGGTGCGGTCGTCACGCACGGTCAGGCAGGCGCCGGCCGGCACGCCGTCGGAGTGGACGACGAAGAACCGGGCCTCCGGGCGGTCCAGGAGCGCGGCCGGGAACGCCTCCTCGGGATGGCGGAGAAGATCGTGCAGCGGGAAGCCGTGCACCACCACGTCCTGGGCGACGGCGAGCTGGTCGGAGCGTTCGACCGGGGTGACCGGCAGCGCCGGAGCGGGTACGGGCGCGGGCCGGCGGATCATGACCGGCAGCGAACCCGCGGTCAGGCCGAGCGGGGCGAGGTCCAGAACGCCGTACGGGTCCTCGACGGTGAGCCGGTCCGCTCGTCCCCGGCGGACCAGCTCGGTCAGCTCGGCGCGTTCGTCCGGGGTGGGGTCCGGGTCGAGCAGGAGGATGCGCAGGCCGGTGCGCTCGCTGCCGTGCACGGCGAGGAAGCCGGGCCGCCGGGTCAGCGCGTGCGCCTCGGCGAGTGCGGTCCAGAGGGCGGCGGCGTTGCGGTTGGCGAGGCGGCGGTCGTCGGTGGTGGCGAGGCCCATGCCGCCGACGCTAGGCGCTCGTCGCCCGGAGCCGCAGGTCCATTTCCACGCCGCGGCACGGGTCCACGTCGGGAGGTGGTCAGCCGGCGAGGGCGCGGGAGGCCACCTTGAGGTCGGCGACCAGCCCCTCGTACGCCACGTCCTGGTTCTCCGCGCGGAGCACCGCGGACGGGTGGATGGTGGCGAGCAGTTGCGCCGGCGGCACGTCGGCCACCGCGCCGGTGTTGTCCACCGGGACCCGCTTGAAGTCCTCCGGGCGCTGCGCGGCGTCCGGCCAGGGCAGCAGCTCCCCGCGCTGCTTCGTCACCCGGAACGCCGGCCCGAGCAGCGCCTTGGCGGCGGTCGCGCCGAGCACCACCACGATCTCCGGGTTCAGCCGGGCGAACTCGGCGACCAGCCAGGGCCGGCAGGCGGTGATGTGCACCCGGTCCGGCGTCTGGTGGATGCGCCGTTTACCGCGCAGCTCGAAACGGAAGTGCTTCACGGCGTTGGTCAGGTAGATGTGGCCGGGGTCGATCCCCGCCTCGTCGACGGCCTTGCGCAGCACCCGGCCGGCGGGGCCGACGAACGGCAGCCCCTTCTGGTCCTCCATGTCGCCGGGCTGCTCGCCGACGAAGACGACCCGCGCGGTCTCGTCGCCCCGCCCGAAGACGGTCTGCGAGGCGTCCCGGTAGAGCTCGCAACCGCGGCAGCCGGCCGCAGCGGTACGCAGCTGGTCGATCGTGTCCGCCTGCGGCGGGATGAACTCCTGGGCTCCGGGGGCGCTCTCGGTCTCGGCCATGCCGACCGTTCTACCCCCTCCGGCGGCGCTCACGCGACCAGCTCACCCGGTGCGCCGCATCGTCCCCGGTCAGTAGCCGCCCCCACCACCGCCGCCACCACCGCGCGACGCCAGCGCGATCGCGATGATCACCAGAATGATCACCACCACAGCGACGCCGATCCAGACACCCCTCCTGGACCCGTTCGAAGCCACGATCGCTCACCTCCCGGGCGCGGTTACCCGCCCGAACCGCCGCCATGCCGCCGGATCACGTGGTGAATCCGGCCGGCGCGACAGGGCGTGACGCGCGGGCGACCGCGTCGGCGAGCGGCACCACATCGGCCTCGTCCAGTGGGCTGACGGTGATCCGGACGCCCGGACCGGCCGCGATCCGGTTCAGCGCTCCGGGGGCGACCGACCAGCCGGCGTCGCGCAGCGCGGTGACCACGACCGTCTCGTCCGGCACCGGGACCCAGAGGTTGATCCCGGTGCGGCCGTACGCGGCAACGCCGCGGGCCGCCAGCGCCGCCCGCAGGCCGTCCC
>JBARAE010000963.1:0-1972 GCA_049791715.1 Micromonospora sp. | reverse complement strand
GAGCCGGCCCCGACCAGCAGGCTGGCGGCCAGCGTGATCACGGCCGGCAGGGCGAGCGCGGCGGCGACCGTGACCAGGCCGAGCAGCACCAGCAGGGCGTCACCGAGGTGGGCGGCGACCAGCGGGGTCCAGGAGCGGACCGGCAGGTTGGCGGCGCGGATCTCCAGCGCCCCGGCCTCGCGCAGCGGCCTCACCAGCAGGACGAGTCCGAGCAGGACCAGCGCGGTGGCGGCCAGCGCCGGGTCGAAACCGCCGTCGAGCCGGTGGGCGTACCCGACCAGGATGCCGGCGGCGACCAGGACGAACTCCGCGACCGCGTCCGCGCCCGGCCGGACCCGGCGTTCCACCGCCGCGGCGACCAGCGCGGCCACCGCGATCGCCAGCCCCCAGCCGGTCGCGCCGGTGAGCGCCACGACGACGAACGCCAGCACCGCCAGCCCGATGGTCAGTACCCGGGCGAGCAGCTTCCGGATCAGGTCACCACGCATCTCGGCCGTCCCGTGTCCGCCGCATCAGGCCTCGACGCCGGCGGAGATCTGCTCGGACGCCTGCGCGCCCGGCTGGGCGGGCACCGCCGCGACCTGCTCGCCGGGTGTCCGTCGGACGTCGATGACCTGGCCGGTCAGCTCGGAGATCAGCACGTCCAGCGACGCCTGCGCGACCGCCTCGGCGGAGAGCAGGGTGTGCTCGGGCTCCTCGCCGAACGCCTTGGTGCGCATCGGCGTGGCGGTGCGTTCCGGGTTGATGCAGTTGGCCCGTACGCCGAACTCGGCCCACTCGTCGGCGAGCGCCTGGGTCAGGTTGACCAGCGCGGCCTTGGTCGCCGAGTAGAGGGCGTACCGGGCCCGGCCCCGGGTGTACGAGCTGGAGGTGTAGAGCAGCAGCTGGCCCTTGGTCTGCTGAAGGTAGGGCAGCGACTGCCGGGCGATGGTGACGGGGCCGACGAAGTTGACGTGCAGGAGCCGGTCCATGGTCTGCTCGTCCATCTCGGCCAGCGCGCCCTTCTCCAGGATGCCGGCGGTGACGACGACGTGGTCGATCCGGCCGGTGGCCTCGAAGGCGGTCTTCAGCGCGGCGGCCACGTCGTCGGCCCGCTCCACGTGGGTGCCGGTGGTCGAGCGGCTGAACGGGAAGACCTGGGCGCCGTGCCGACGGGCCAGCTCGGCGAGGTCGTGGCCGATGCCGTAGCTGCCACCGAAGACCACGATGGTCCGGCCGGCCAGCTCCTCGTTGTAGCGGCGGTCGGAGAGTCGGGGGGCCTGCGCGGCGGCGAGCTGGAAGAGCTTGTCGGCCAGGTGCACGTCGACCGGGTGGGTGACCTTGATGTTCTCGTCCGAGCCGTCGATCACCTTGATCGGCGTGCCGGGCAGGTAGCGCAGCACCACGCCGCAGTCGTCCGTGGCGGCGAAGTCCGGGTCGCCCTCCGCCCGCCGGTACGCCTCCCGGATGGTCCCCGAGCGGAACGCCTGCGGGGTCTGGCCGCGGCGCAGCGTGGCGCGGACCGGGATGTCGGTGATGCAGTCGTCCTCGTCGACCTGGATGATCGTGTCGGCGGAGGGGATCGCCACGTCGACCGCCGAGTAGGTCCAGAGCGCGTTCACGCACTCGCGCACGATCCGGGCGCTGACCAGCGGCCGTACCGCGTCGTGGAAGAGGATGTTCACATCGCCCTCGCCGATGGCGTCCAGGGCGATCCGGGTGGTGGCGTTGCGGGTGTCGCCGCCCTCGATCACCTGGGTGACCTTGCGGAACCCGGCGTTGGCGACGATCCGCTGTGCGTCGGGCACGTGGCCGGTGGCCATCAGCACGATGATCTCGTCGATCTCCGGCGCGGCCTCGAAGACTGCCAGGGTGTGCTCGATGATCGGCTTACCGGCGATCTTGAGCAGCTGCTTCGGAATGCCCAGCCCCAGGCGGGTCCCGGTCCCCCCGGCGAGGATCACGGCCACCGTCCGCGAGGGGCGCCAGGGTG
>JBARAE010000962.1:0-2713 GCA_049791715.1 Micromonospora sp. | reverse complement strand
GGGCAGCGGGCCGCGTCGGTGGCGGCGCGGGCCGCGTCCGCGCTGACCACCTGGCGGCACCGCGGCTTGGCGACCTCCCGGGTGACCCCGCCCTTCGTGGTGTACGTGGTCGGCGTGCCGTCCCGGTTGAAGATGGCGTTCACCGGGATCGCCTCGCAGTACCGCCCGTCGGCGGCCACCGCCGCGTAGGCGTTCGCCATCTCCAGCGGGGTGGCGTCGGAGACGCCCAGGGTGAACGCGCCCCACTTCTTCACCTTGGTCGGGGACGCCTGGTCCCGGTCCACGTCGGTACGCCAGCGCAGCCCGAGCTGCTCGGCGAGGCGGACCGCCTTGTCCGCGCCGACCTTCTCCTCCAGCTGCACGAAGTAGGTGTTCACCGACTTGCCGAACCCGGACCACATGGTCTGCACGCCGGTCATCGCGCCACTGGCGTTCGACGGCGCCCAACCGTCGTAGACCCTGGACTGGTAGCGGTACGGCGAGTTGAAGGAGGTGGAGAGGGTCATCCCGGAGTTGAGCGCGGCGAGCATCGGGAACATCTTGAACGTCGACCCGGCCTGGTAGCCCGGGAGCGTTCCCCCGCCGAGCAGCGGTGCGACCGTGTTCGGGTAGTTCGCCTTGACGTTCGGTGCGGCCTCCGGGTTGGAACTCGGCCCGTTCTCGCTGAGGTCCAGTGAGTAGTTGCGGTTCACCGCCATCGCCTTGATCCGGCCGGTACCCGGCTCGGCCACCACGATCCCGTTGGCGAACGGGCTGCCCGTGTTGTCCTTCGCGCCGACGTTCTTCTCGGCCGATTCCTGGATCTTGGGGTCGATGGCGAGCACGATCCGGTAGCCGCCGCGACGCAGCTTGTCCATCCGCTCCAGCCGATTCTCCCCGAACGCGGGCTGTGAGCTCCACCAGTTCTTCAGGTAGTCGCAGTAGAAGCCCCAGCTGGTGTACTTCTTGTCGACGGAGGCGCAGTCGTTGGGCGGGTTGGTCAGCCGCAGCTGGATCGGCTCGGCCTTCGCGGCCGCGGCGGCGTCGGGGGACATGTAGCCGAGGCGGGCCATGTTGTCGAGCACGTAGTTGCGCCGGCCGGTGGCGTCCTTCTGGTCCGAGGTGATCGGGTCGTACTCGGAGGGGGACTTGACCAGCCCGGCGAGGGTGGCCGCCTCGGCCGGTGTGAGGGTCGCCGGGGTCTTGGAGAAGAAGATCTGCGAGGCCGCGTAGATGCCGTACGCCCGGTGGCCGAAGTACGCGGAGTTGAGGTAGCGCTCCATGATCTGCTCTTTGCTGAGCTCCTTCTCCACGTCCAGCGCCATCCGCATCTCCTTGACCTTGCGCAGGCTGGTCTGCTGGGTGGCCTCCTGGACCTCCTTCGGGGTCTTGGCGCTGTCCCGCAGGGCCATCCGGACGTACTGCATGGTCAGCGTCGACGCGCCCTGGGAGACGCCGTTGGAGCGGGCGTTCGCCACGAAGGCGCGGGCCACGCCCTTCGGGTCGACGCCGCGGTGCTGGTAGAAGCGGTTGTCCTCCGCGGCCACGATCGCCTGCTGGATGTTCGGCGACATGTCGGAGATCTTCGTGTACTGCCGGTACTCCTCGTAGAACATCGTCAGCACGGTCCGGCCGTCCGGCGCGTACAGGTACGAGGTTTCGGCGGGCAGCGCGGTCTTGAGGATGCTCGTCTTCTGCTCCACGGCGTGCGCGGTGGCCTTGGCGCCGACGCCGGTGACGGCGGCCAACGGGTACGCCGCGGCGGCGACCACGATGCCGGCGATGAGCCCGGCGCGGAGGAGGGGAATGGCACGACCAGCGGAGGCACGGGGTCGGTTGCTCACGGGGTCAAGCTATGACATTTCCGATTCGGAAATGAGAAGAATTCATAAACGGGCGAGTGTGCCGAGGGTGGTGACGCGGCCCACGCCGGGATCCGCTGTCCCCTGCGGCGGCTTCCCGGCAGGATCGCGGACATGCGTGGTCAGTTGATCGGGACGCCGCCGGACGCCGGGACCGAACCGGATCTCGGGCACCACGGCGACGCCGAGGCGACCCCCGGCCTCGTCGACCTCGCGGTGAACGTCCGCCGGGCACCGATGCCCGACTGGCTGGCCGACCCGGTGGTCGCGGCGCTTGGCGACCTCGGCGCGTACCCCGACCCGGGCCCGTCGCGCGCCGCCGTGGCCGCCCGGCACGGGCGACCCCCGGAGGAGGTGCTGCTCACCGCCGGTGCGGCCGAGGGGTTCGTCCTGATCGCCCGGGCGCTGCGCGAGGCCCGCCGGCCGGTGGTGGTGCACCCGCAGTTCACCGAGCCGGAGGCGGCGCTGCGAGCCGCCGGGCACACCGTCGAGCGGGTGCTGCTCGACCCGGCCGAGGACTTCAGGCTCGACCCCGCCCGGGTGCCCGCCGACGCGGACCTGGTCATGGTCGGTAACCCCACCAATCCCACCTCGGTGCTGCACCCGGCCGCGGCGCTGGCCGCGCTGGCCCGGCCCGGCCGGGTCGTCGTCGTCGACGAGGCGTTCGCCGACACCACGCTCGCTCCCGGCGTCGACGGTGAGCCGGAGTCCCTCGCGGCCCGCCGCGACCTGCCCGGCCTGGTGGTGGTGCGCAGCCTGACCAAGACCTGGGGGCTCGCCGGCCTGCGGATCGGCTACCTGCTCGGCGAGGCCGGGCTCCTCGCGCGCTTCGCCGCCGCTCAACCGCTCTGGGCGGTCTCCACCCCGGCGCT
>JBARAE010000961.1:0-4355 GCA_049791715.1 Micromonospora sp. | reverse complement strand
GCCCACGCGCTCGGCCGCAGCGCCGCGCACGATGCCGTCGCCCGGGCGGCGCGGCAGCCGTCGTTCCGCGACGCGCTGCACGCCGATCCCGAGGTGCGGGCGCACCTCAGCGAGCCCGAGATCGGCGAGGCGCTCGACCCGCACGGCTGGCTCGGGTCGGCGGGGCTGTTCGTCGACCGGGCGCTGGCCGCGTACCGGATGGAGGAGTGATGACGTCCCGCCTGCACGCCACCGTGGACGGCCCGGCCGACGCGCCGGTGCTCGTGCTCGGCAGCTCCCTCGGCACGACCGCTGCGATGTGGGCACCGCAGTTGGCCGCGCTCGCCGCCCGCTACCGGGTGATCCGGTACGACCACCTGGGTCACGGGGACTCCGCCGTGCCGCTGGGTCGGTACCGGATCGAGCTGCTCGGCCGGGAGGTGCTGGCCCTCCTCGACGACCTGGCCGTGCCCCGGGCGCACCACGCCGGGCTCTCCCTCGGCGGCATGGTCGGCATGTGGCTCGCGGCGCACGCGCCCGAGCGGGTCGACCGGCTGGCGCTGCTCTGCACGTCGGCGTCCCTCGGCCCGGCGGAGGGCTGGCGGCAGCGGGCGGCGACGGTCCGGTCGGCCGGGATGGCGGCCATCGCCGACGCCGTGGTGGACCGCTGGTTCACCCCGCCCTTCGCCGAAGCCCGGCCGGACGTGGTCGCCGCGCACCGCGCCCTGCTGACCGCCACCCCCGCCGCCGGCTACGCCGGGTGCTGCGAGGCGATCGCCGCGATGGACCTCCGCCCCGACCTGGCCAAGATAGCAGCGCCGACGCTGGTAATCGCCGGCGCGAACGACCCGGCCACGCCCGTCGAACACGCCGACGCGATCGTCGAGCGGATCGCGGGAGCCCGACTGGCCGTGGTCGACCGGGCCGCGCACCTGGCCAGCGTGGAGCAGCCCGAGCAGATCGACCGGCTGCTCCTGGACCACTTCGAGGAGGGGTGACTGGATGGACGACCGCGAGCGTCACGAGACCGGCATGACGGTACGGCGGCAGGTGCTGGGCGACGCGCACGTCGACCGGGCGATCGCCAACACCGACGAGTTCACCGCCGACTTCCAGGACTTCATCACCCGGTACGCCTGGGGCGAGATCTGGACCCGGCCCGGCCTGGACCGGCGTACCCGCAGCTGCATCACCCTCGCCGTCCTCGCCACCCTGCACCACGACGAGGAGCTGGCGATGCACGTGCGGGCCGCGCTGCGTAACGGGTTGACCCCGGAGGAGGTGGGTGAGGTCCTGCTCCAGGTCGGCGTCTACGCTGGCGTACCGGCGGCGAACCGGGCGTTCAAAGTGGCCCAACAGACCCTGCGGCAGGAGGCCGGATGAGCGAGGAGGCGGCGCGGACCCCGGAATTCGTCCAGTCGCTGGAGCGCGGGCTGGCGGTCATCCGGGCCTTCGACGCCGAGCACCCGCAGCTCACCCTCAGCGAGGTGGCCCGGACGACCGGGCTCACCCGGGCCGCCGCCCGCCGGTTCCTGCTGACCCTGGTCGAACTGGGTTACATGCGTACCGACGGCCGGCTCTTCTCGCTGCGCCCGCGCATCCTGGAACTCGGCTACGCGTACCTGTCGAGCCTGAGCCTGCCCGAGGTCGCCATGCCGCACATGGAGGCGCTGGTCGCGCAGGTGCACGAGTCCTGCTCGATGTCCGTCCTGGACGGCGACGAGGTGGTGTACGTCGCCCGCGTCCCCACCAAGCGGATCATGACGGTGGGGATCAGCGTCGGCACCCGCTTCCCCGCCTACGCCACCTCGATGGGGCGGGTGCTGCTCGCCGGGCAGCCCGCCGAGTGGCTCGACGACTACCTCGCCAAGGCCGACCTGAAGCCCCTGACCCGCCGCACCATCACCGACCCGGCGAAGTTGCGTGGGGTGTTGGCGAAGATCGCCACTCAGGGGTACGCGATCGTCGACCAGGAGCTGGAGGAGGGGCTGCGCTCCCTGGCCGCGCCGATCCACGGCGAGAACGGCCAGGTCATCGCCGCGGTGAACGTCTCCGCGCACGCCAGCCGCGGCTCATCCGAGGTGATCCGCAGGGAGCTGCTGCCACCACTGCTGGAGACCGCCAAGCGCATCGAGGAGGACCTGCGCGGCGGTGTGAACCGGTAGGGTCCTCAACGTTCGGCGAGCTGCCTGATGCTCTCCACCACCCGGGCCCAGTTGGCCGCGGAGTGTTCGCGCTCCTCCTCGCTGCCCGCGTTGGTCTGGCTGATGCTGAGCTCGGTGCTGCCGCCGCGCGCAGTCAGCTCGAACGTGACGGTGTGGTAGTTCTCCGGCACGTCTGGCTGGCCGCTCAGCGGACTGTAGTGGGTGAAGCTCAGGGTTCGGTCCGGCTCCACCGTGACGATCTCGCCCTTGTCCTGGAAGGACTTCCCGTTCCAATCGCCGGTGAAGGTGATCGGGCTGCCGACCCGCCAGTCCGTCTCGACCTTTGCGCCGAAGAACGCCTGGCTCAGCAACTCCGGATCGGTGAGCACCCGCCAGACTGCGGCCGGCTCCGCGTCAATGCTGCCGGTCGCTGTCGCCGTGGATTTCTGCGCCATGTCTCTCTCCTTCCTCTCCCACACCTGGTGCCCAGCGCTCACGTGTTCAACCCGCAGAGCCCGCCCGAGGGCACGCGCCGCCCCCTGGCTCCGTCATGATCGTCTGCACGTCACCGGCGTGACACGCCAGGCGGAGGCAACGCCTCCGTCAGACGATCTCGCAGCGCCATAGCAGAGCGGGGCGCGTGGGCTGGTGGTGTCCACACGTCGCTCCACCGTCCACAGGTGCGGGGCGAGGTCGTTGCGCTGGCCGCGGGGCTTGGTCACCGTCTGCGGCGTGGGATCAGTGCTTCAGGAGCTCGTGGACCAGTACGGCGGGGTGGTGACCCGAGCGGTGGCGGCCCAGGTGGTGCCGGAGTCGACGCTGCGGGGAGCCTGCCGTGCCGGCCGAATGCTCCGGGTGCTGCCCGAGGTTTACGTAGATGCCCGACTTGTTCCACCCGGGCTGCCGGACGGGACCCCGGTCCTCGCCCGCCTCGGCCGAGAGATTGCGCGGCGGGCGGCGCTCGCGTACGCGGACGGGCGCGGCGCACTGAGCAGTGTGACCGCCCTTGACGTCTGGGGCCTGCGTGGGCAACGACGTGATGAGCCGGTGCACCTCGACGTGCCGGCCGGATCGGGTATCCGAAGCCGCCCCCATCTCGTCGTACACCACCGACGGGGCTTCGCGATCGCACCGCCGCACGTGGTCACCCGCTGCGGCATCCCGGCCGTACGGCTGGAACGCGCGCTGGTGGACGCCTGGCCGCTGCTGCCTCCGGTGGACCGTCCAGGCCCGCTGATCCGGGCGGTCAACGATCGACTGACCACGCCGCAGCGGGTCTTCGGGGCGTTGGCGGCCGCACCGAGGCTCACCAACCGGGCCGACCTGCGGACGCTGCTGGCGAAGCTCGCCGCCGGCTGCCGTAGCCCACTGGAGATCTGGGGCCACGACCACGTCTTCACCGGCCCCGACATGCCGGCGTTACAGCGCCAGGTACGCATCCAGGCGCGGGGGCGGAGCATGTACCTCGACGTTTACGCGGAGCGGGAACGGGTCGACTTCGAGCTCGACGGGGCGAGCACCCATGGGGATCGGCGGCAGCGCGAAATCGACCTGCGGCGGGACGCGCTGCTGGCCACGCTGGGCATCCTGGTGGTGCGGTTCGCCCATCGCCGGCTGGTGCACGAGACGGACGAGGTACGCCGGGAGATCCTGGCGATCCTCGCCAGCCGCCGACAGCGGTCACCGACCGACCGATGAGTTTTCCCGGGCTGCGGCGTTCTACAGGTGAAGCATCGAATGCGGGAACCCCGCCGAACGAGAGGACACCGCCATGCAGCAGAAGATCACTCCGAACCTGTGGTTCGACACCCAGGCCGAGGAGGCCGCCAACTTCTACATCTCCGTCTTCGACAACTCGCGCATCGTGAACATGACCCGCTACAACGAGGCCGGGCCGGGACCGACCGGCACGGTGATGACGGTGGAGTTCGAGTTGGACGGCCAGCGGTTCGTCGGCATCAACGGCGGACCGCAGTTCACCTTCTCCGAGGCCGTCTCCTTCCAGATCAACTGCGCGACGCAGGAGGAGATCGACTACTACTGGGAGCGGCTGTCCGAGGGCGGCCAGGAGGGGCCGTGTGGCTGGCTCAAGGACCGGTACGGGCTGTCCTGGCAGGTCGCGCCGACCGGGATGGATGAGATGTTGAACGACCCGGACCCGGAGCGGGCCCGGCGTGCGATGCAGGCCATGCTCGGGATGGGCAAGATCAACATCGCCGCCCTGCGCAGCGC
>JBARAE010000960.1:0-4481 GCA_049791715.1 Micromonospora sp. | reverse complement strand
GGCCGCCGGTCCGCCGGAGCTGGCGGGGGCGCCGTTCACCGGCGCGTCAGATGCGGGCACAGTGAGCCATTCTCCCGCACGCGGCCCGGGCACCGGCCACCCGTCCCGATGGCCGGTCCGGAGGCTAGTGTCCGACGGATCGCATGGCTGCCTCCGGGTACCTCTCGCCGGCCGCCGCACCGGGCGGCACCGCCTTGCTCAGCCGGGCCTGCTGCTCCGGGGTGAGCCCGATGTCGGCCGCCGCGGCGTTCTCCTCCAGGTACCGGACCCGCTTGGTGCCCGGGATGGGCAGGATGTCCTCGCCCTGCGCCAGCAGCCAGGCCAACGCGACCTGCGCCGGCGTACGGCCGACCTCTGCGGCCACCGCCCGGACCTCCGCCACCAGCCGGAGGTTGGCGTCGAGGTTGCCGTCCGCGAACCGGGGCGCCCCGGCGCGCCAGTCGTCCGGGGCGAGCTGGTCCCGGCTGGTGATCACCCCGGCGAGCAGCCCCCGCCCCACCGGCGAGTACGCCACCAGCGAGACGCCCAGCTCCCGGCAGGTGTCCAGCATCTCCCCCTCGACGTCCCGGCTGAACAGCGAGTACTCCATCTGCACTGCGGAGATCGGGTGCACCGCGTGCGCGGCGCGCAGCGTCTGCGGGCTGACCTCGGAGAGCCCGATCAGCCGAACCTTGCCGGCGGCGACCAGCTCGGCCATCGCCCCGACGGTCTCCTCGATCGGGGTCTCCGGATTACGCCGGTGCAGGTAGTACAGGTCGATGGTCTCGACGCCGAGCCGGCTCAGCGAGGCGTCGCAGGCCTCGCGGGCCCAGGCCGCGCTGCTGTCCACGAATGCGCCAGGCGTGCCGGTGCCGCCGAAGCTGTCGCCGCGGGTCCGGTTGCCGAACTTGGTGGCGAGGAAGACCTCGTCCCGGCGGGCCTGCACCACCGGGCCGAGCAGCCGCTCGTTCGCGCCCCGGCCGTACATGTCGGCGGTGTCGAGGTGATTCACGCCCAGGTCGAGGGCGCGGTGCAGGGTACGCGTCGACTCGGCGTCGTCGCCGGCACCGTACGCGAAGCTCATGCCCATGCAGCCCAGCCCGATCGCCGAGACCTCCGGCCCGTTCGCACCCATCAGTCGCCGGATCATCGAAGCTCCTCCTCGGCCCTGCGGTAGATGTCGATCTTGTAGTTGAGCACCTTGAGGTCCTCTTCGAGTTCCGCCATCCGGGCCAGGACCCGGGCCCGGTGCGCCTCGAAGAGCGCCCGCCGGGCGCCGAGCGTCCGGTCACCCTGCCGGGCCAGCTCCGCGTAGCGGCGCATGTCCCGCACCGGCATCCCGGTACGCCGCAGCCGGGTCAGCAGCAACAGCCAGTCCACGTCCGAATCGGTGTAGCGCCGCCGACCGGCCGAGTCCCGCCCGACCGGGGCGACCAGGCCCTCCTGCTCGTACCAGCGCAGCGTGTAGGTGGTCAGGCCCACCCGCTCCGCCGCCTCACCCACGGTGAGGCTCATCTCCCGCGTGCTCACGTCCACGCGTCCCAGACTTCCAGTTCGAGGGCACTCGAAGTCAAGCCCGTTGCGCGCGGGCGGGTAACTCATCTACCGTTGAGTTCAACACATGATGAGTTTCGGGAGGCGGGGCGATGGACGACGGAGTCGTGGTCCGTGACCTGGTTGTCGACCGGGGCCGGCGGCAGGTGCTCCGAAGCATCAGCTGCGCCGTGCCCCGCGGCCGGGTCACCGGGCTGCTCGGGCCCAGCGGCAGCGGCAAGACCACCCTGATGCGGGCGATCGTCGGGGTGCAGACCGTCACCTCTGGCACGGTCACCGTGCTCGGCCGGCCCGCCGGGGCGCCCGAGCTGCGCCACCGGGTCGGGTACCTCACCCAGGCGCCGAGCGTCTACGCCGACCTGACCGTGCGGGAGAACGCCCGCTACTTCGCCGCCCTGCACGGCCGCAGCCCCGCCGAGGCGGACCGGGCGGTCACCGATGTCGGCCTGGCGGAGGCCGCCACCCAGCTCGTCGGCACCCTCTCCGGCGGTCAGCGCAGTCGGGCGTCGCTGGCCTGCGCCCTGGTCGGCGAGCCGGAGCTGGTCATCCTCGACGAGCCGACCGTCGGTCAGGACCCGGTGCTCCGGGCGGACCTGTGGACCCGGTTCCACGAGATGGCGGCGGCCGGGACGACGCTGCTGGTGTCGAGCCACGTGATGGACGAGGCCGCCCGCTGCGACCGGCTGCTGCTCATCCGGGACGGCCGGCTGATCGCCGACGACACTCCCGCCGCGGTGCGGGCCACCACCGGCGTCGACGACCTGGAAGAGGCCTTCCTGCGACTGATCAGGGCGAGTGAGGCCGGCCAGGGCCGCGCCGGAGAGGAAACGCGATGAGCCTCGGGATCCTCGCCGCGACCACCGGACGCATCCTGCGCCAGCTCCGGCACGACCGGCGTACGGTCGCGCTGCTGGTGGTGGTGCCCACCGTGCTGCTCACGCTGGTCTATTTCATGTACGTCGATCAGCCCACGCCGCCCGGGCAGCCCACGGTCTTCGACCGGGTCGCGCTGATCATGCTCGGCTTCTTCCCGTTCATCATCATGTTTCTGGTGACCAGCATCGCCATGCTGCGGGAGCGCACCACCGGGACGCTGGAACGGCTGCTCACCACCCCGCTGGGCAAGCTCGACCTGCTCTTCGGCTACGGCATCGCGTTCGGGCTGGCCGGGGCGATCCAGGCCACCATCGCCTCCGCGGTGGCGTACTGGGTGTTCGACCTGGACACCGCCGGCAGCATCTGGCTGGTGGTCATGATCGCCGCGGTGAACGCCGTGCTCGCGGTGGCGCTCGGCCTGTTCTGCAGCGCCTTCGCCCGTACCGAGTTCCAGGCCGTGCAGTTCATGCCGGTCGTGGCGATTCCCCAACTGCTGCTCTGCGGGCTCTTCGTCCCCCGCGGCCAGATGGCCGGCTGGCTCCAGGCGGTCAGCGACGTGCTGCCCCTGTCGTACGCGGTCGAGGCGTTGCAGGAGGTCGGCGCGCACGCTGAGCCGACCGGCACGATGTGGCGGGACGTGGCGATCGTCGCCGGCGCGGCGGTGCTGGCGCTGGTGCTCGCCGCCGCGACCCTCCGGCGGCGCAGCGGATGACGGCGCGACGCACCGGCCGGCGGCCGGGCAACCCGGACACCCGGGAGGCGATCCTGGCGGCGGCCCGGGAGGCGTTCGCGGAACGCGGCTTCGACGCCGCATCCATCCGCGGCATCGCCACCGCCGCCGGGGTCGATCCCGCCCTGATCCACCACTACTTCGGCAGCAAGGACCAGCTCTTCCTGGCGGCGATGAACTCCCCGGTCGACCCGGGCGACCTCATCCCGCGAATCGTCGCCGGCCCTCGCGACGGTCTCGGCGAGCGGCTGGTGCGGCTCTTCCTCGGCGTGTGGGACTCGCCGGCCGGTGCGGCCGGCGTGGCCCTGCTGCGGTCGAGCGTCAGCCACGAGTGGTCCGCCCGGTTGCTCCGCGAATTCCTGATCACCCAGGTACTGCGCCGGGTGCTCGACCACCTGGACGTCGGCCCGGCCGAGCTACCGCTACGCGGCTCGCTGGTGGCCAGCCAGATGATCGGCCTGGCCATGATGCGATACGTCATCCGGCTGGAGCCGGTCGCCTCCGCGTCCGTGGACACCCTGGTGGCGGCCATCGGCCCCACCGTGCAGCGCTACCTCACCGGCGACCTCGACACCTGAGCCGTGGGGCTCGCGCTCCGGCGGCCATCACCGACCGTGACCTCCGCGGGAAAGCAACGCGCCGAGGAGCGATATGCCTGAGCGTCATATTTATGCCTCTCAGGTATATCGCTTCTCAGGCATGTCCCGGCCGGACCGAGCCGGGGGCCAGGCCGAGCCGGGCGGCGGCGCGTGGCCTAGCGGGTCTGCTCCAGCCAGGAGGCGTAGAGCAGGCCGTAGACCGAGTCCGGGTCCCTCACCAACTCGTCGTGCGGGCCGCGCTGGACGATCCGGCCCCGGTCCACCACGATCACCTCGTCGGCGGCCTGCGCGGTGGAGAGCCGGTGCGCGATGGCCAGCGTCGTCC
This sequence comes from Micromonospora sp., assembly GCA_049791715.1. Classification (GTDB taxonomy): domain Bacteria; phylum Actinomycetota; class Actinomycetes; order Mycobacteriales; family Micromonosporaceae; genus Micromonospora. Next base: position 418 of record JBARAE010000960.1, on the reverse strand, counting down.
GGCCCCGGGTCACCGCGTCGAGGGTGCGCTGAAGGCGGACCTCGGTGGCCGGGTCGACCGCGGAGGTCGCCTCGTCCAGCACCAGCAGGTCCGGGTCGGCGACGTACGCCCGGGCGAGCGCCACCAGCTGCCGCTCCCCCACGCTCAGCGCCTCGCCCCGCTCCCCGACCGGGGTGTCCAGCCCCCCCGGCAGGCCGTCCAGCCAGTCGGCCAGGCCCAGCTCGCCGAAGGCGGTGGTCAGCTGCTCGTCGGTCAGCTCCGGCCGGGCGAAGCGGACGTTCTCCCCGACAGTGGCGTCGAAGAGGAAGCCGTCCTGCGGCACCATCACCACCCGCGAGCGCAGCGACTCGAATCGCAACTGCCGCAGCGGCACCCCGGACAGCAGCACCTCGCCGGCCGTCGGGTCCATCAGCCGGGT
>JBARAE010000959.1:0-8970 GCA_049791715.1 Micromonospora sp. | reverse complement strand
GCGGCAGGTCCCGCGCCGCCGCCCGGGCCCGGTCGAGCACCGTCTCCCGGCCCACCTTGTCAAGCAGGGCGAAACCCTCCTCCACGGTCTCCACGGCGGGCAGCCCGTACAGGTCGGGGGTGACCACCTCGTGCCGATCGGCGCGCAACCGGTCGGCGGCGGCGGACACGGCGGGCCGCAGCCCGTAGACGGAATGGAAGAGCAGGATGGTTGCCATCGGCCCATCCTGCCCCGGTCCACCGACAGGCCCGCCCGGCCACGCCGCAGGGAGGCGACTCAGCCCCGGGAGCCGCCCTCGTCGCGGGAGAGGGTACGGCTGCGGCCCCGGAACTCGGCCACCACCTCGTCGTCGCGCCACACGGTGACGTCGTAGATGCCGCTGCGGCCGTACCGGGTGCGTTCGGTGGCCCGCGCCTCGAGCAGGTCACCCTCGCGAACCGGGCGGAGGAAGCTGATCTCGCCGCCGGCAGCGACCGTCACCGGACCGTGGCTGTTGCAGGCCAGCGCGAACGCGGTGTCGGCGAGCAGGAAGACGAAACCGCCGTGGCCGATGGCGTGCCCGTTGAGCATCGCCGCGGTGACCCGCATCCGGGCCACCGCCGCGCCGTCGGCCGCGGACACCAGCTCGATGCCGAGTCCCTTGGACGCCACGTCGGCGTCGAACATGTCGTGCGCCGCGTTGCGGCTGCCGGGCTCCCCCATGTCAGCGGCCCCGCCGCTGGTCGACGATCCGGCGCATCTTGCCCATCGACCGCTCCACCCCGTCCGGCTCGATCACCTGCACGGCGACGGTGACGCCGATGCTGTTCTTCACCTGCCGGACCAGCTCGGCGCCGGCCCGCTCCGCCACGTCGGCGGCCACGCCGACCCGCCGCTCCACCTTGACGGTGAGGGTGTCCATCCGGCCCTGCCGGTCCAGTACGCACTGGAAGTGCGGCGACAGCGCGGGCGTACGCAGGATCAGCTCCTCGATCTGCGTCGGGAAGACGTTCACCCCGCGCACGATCATCATGTCGTCGGTCCGGCCGGTGATCTTCTCGATCCGTCGCATGGTGCGGGCGGTGCCGGGCAGCAGCCGGGTGAGGTCGCGGGTGCGGTACCGGACCACCGGCATCGCCTCCTTGGTCAGTGAGGTGAGCACCAGCTCGCCCTGCTCGCCGTCCGGCAGCACCTCCCCGGTGACCGGGTCGATGATCTCCGGGTAGAAGTGGTCCTCCCACAGGTGCAGGCCGTCCTTGGTCTCGACGCATTCGACCGCGACCCCCGGGCCCATCACCTCCGACAGGCCGTAGATGTCCACCGCGTGCATGTCGAGCCGCTGCTCCATCTCGCGGCGCATGTCCTCGGTCCACGGCTCGGCGCCGAAGATGCCGACCTTCAACGAGGTGGTACGGGGGTCCACGCCCTGGCGTTCCATCTCGTCCACGATCGCCAGCATGTAGCTCGGGGTCACCATGATGACGTCCGGCTCGAAGTCGCGGATCAGCATGACCTGGCGCTCGGTCATGCCGCCGGAGACCGGGATGACCGTGCAGCCCAGCTCCTCGGCGCCGTAGTGCGCGCCGAGCCCGCCGGTGAACAGGCCGTAGCCGTACGCCACGTGCACCCGGTCGCCGGGTCGGCCACCGGAGGCACGGATCGACCGCGCCATCAGCCGAGCCCAGACGGCCAGGTCGTCCTTCGTGTACCCGACCACGGTGGGGCGGCCGGTGGTGCCGGAGGAGGCGTGCAGCCGGGCGACCCGCTCCCGGGGCACCGCGAACATGCCGAACGGGTAGTTCTCCCGCAGCTCCGCCTTGCCGGTGAACGGGAACCGGGCCAGGTCGGCCAGCTCCCGACAGTCGTCCGGGTGCACGCCGGCCGCCTCGAAGGCGCGGCGGTAGTGCGGCACGTTGTCGTAATCGTGCCGCAGCGACCAGAGCAGCCGGTCAAGTTGAAGCGCCCGCAGCTCGTCGACGCCGGCCCGTTCGACGGGCTCCAGCTCCTCCGGACGAGGGGTGCGGTCCTGCACGGCTGCCTCCTGCGCGTCGCGTTCCCGGCCCGCCTGGACGCCGGGCGATGGTGCGTACCGTACGCCCGTACCGGTTGCCGTGCCAGGTCAGGGGGTTGCCGACCGGGGTGCGTTCCGGCCCGGACGCGACATCACCTCCGATGCGATCCCGAAGGAGCATCGGAGGTGATGTCGGCTTGAGCTCAACCGCCGGCCGGCGGCCGGGTCACGGGTTCTCCGGGTCCAGGTTCCGCTCGCGGAGCAGGGCGTCGAGCTTGGCCTCCATCCGGTCGTCCGACTCCCGGGACTGGGACGAGCCCCAGTAGTAGAAGAGGGCCAGACCCGCGGCCTGCCAGATCAGCTGGAGGAACTCGGACTGCCAGTTCTCGAAGGTCGACGCGAAGAACTGCGGCAGGAACTCACCCCAGGCGAACGACTGCCCGTGCTGGCTGGCCTCGTTGCTCTCCACGGTCATCTGGAAGAAGAACTGGCCGATCCAGGAGAACAGGAAGAGCGCGCCGGTGACCAGCGCGAAGGAGTACGCCTTCGGGAACGCCGGCTTGCGGAACGGCGGCCCCTCAGGGCGCTTCCGGCGCGTGGAACGGGCACCGTTCTGCGCGGACGTGGAACCCGACGAACGCGTGCCGGCGGTGCTACTGCCTGCCGCCATCACGAACCCCCTTCTCGACCAGCGTCATCGCGCACGAATGTGCCCTGAGGCAACGATCACCGAACCGACGCAGCCGCCGACGCGACCCGGCTGCGTCGAAATCCATCGAACGGGTGGTGGCGGCCGGATGGAGCGGTCACGGGTCAGGGCGCCGAGGGTGAGCCGTACGGGGCTATGCTCGGCCGGAGACCGGCGGTGGGGCCCGCCGTCCCGGGCCGGGCCCGGGTAAACCGCGACCCGGTCGCCAACGGTCCCTTGCCAGTGAAGCCCGTACTGGTGGGGAGGGACCATGCCACGACCACCTGAGTTCCGCGTCGATCCGGACGTCGACCTGCACGTACCCGCCGACCGGGGCGAGTTGGCCGCCCACCCGGCCGCGGTGCTCGGTGCGATCGCCGCCGGGGGCGTGCTCGGCGCGCTGGCCCGGGCCGGGGTGCAGACCGCGTTCCCGCACCCGCCGACCGGCTTCCCGTGGGCCACCTTCGCCGTCAACCTGGCCGGCTGCCTGCTGATCGGGGTGCTGATGGCGGTGATCGGCGCACGTCCGGCCGGCCCGCTGGTCCGGCCGTTCCTGGGCGTCGGCGTACTCGGCGGCTTCACCACCTTCTCCGCGTACGTGGTGGACATCCAGCGGACGGTGGCAGCCGGCGCGGCGGGCACCGCTCTGGCGTACCTGGCCGCGACACTGCTCGGCGCGCTGCTCGCCGTCTGGGCCGGGGATGCCGCCGCCGCCCGGCTGCTGGCCCGCACCGGCCGGGAGGTCGGGTGACCGTCCTGCTGATCGCGATCGGCGCGGCGCTCGGCGCTCCGCTGCGCTACCTGACCGACCGAGCGGTGCAGTCCCGGCACGACTCGCCCTTTCCCTGGGGGACGCTCACCGTCAACGTGCTCGGGTCGCTGCTGCTCGGCGCGGTCGCCGCGATCCCGACCGGGCCGGCCGTCACCGCCATGGTCGGCACCGGCTTCTGCGGAGCGCTCACCACCTGGTCCACCCTCAGCTACGAGACGCTGCGGCTGACCCGGGAGGGGGCCCGCTTCCACGCCCTGGCGAACGCGCTGGCCAGCATCGTCGCCGGCCTCGGCGCCGCCTCGCTCGGGTACGCCCTCGCCCGCGCCCTGACCGGCTGATCCACTTTCCATCGACGACGGTCGTCGCCGCCGACCGGGCCGGGGGCGGGGAGAAGGCGTATCGTCGGGTCTGACGCGGCCATCACCAGGGAGAGCCGCGCACCTGTCACATCCCCTCGGCCCGCCGTTCGGATCGCCCGCAACAGGCGCGGACCCGCCGGTGAGCTGCTCGACAGTCGACACCAGGATCGAGGTGGCGGGGTGGAGTGGTTGCTTGCGCCGGCGACGGCGGCGGCAGCCAGCGCGCTGCGGAGCGAGGTCACGGCGTTCCTGCGCCGGCACGCGGAGGAGTCGGACGCGGTGGACGACGCCGCGTTGGTCCTCTCCGAGCTGCTCCGCAACGCCGTGGAGCACGCGGGCGGCCCCATCTGGGTCAGCCTCGACTGGTCGGCGTCCCGGCCGGTGCTGGTCGTGCACGACCTGGGCCCGGCCGTCGACGTCAGGGAGCTCGCCCTGCCGGCCGGCGGCAGCATCCGCGGGCGGGGACTCTGGCTGGTGTCGCAGCTCGCCAACGAGCTCGACGTGGTGGCCAAGCGCGGAATCGGCAAGCACATCCGTACGGTGCTGCCGCTCACCCGGCGGGTGGAGCGGTCCTTCGATCCACCCCGACGTGAGCTCAACCCGCTGCCCGGCCTCGACGAGGCCGGCCCGGAGGGCTTCCCCCGGGAGTCGTTCCTGCGGGCGCTCGTCGTCGAGCTGGCCCGCACCGCGGAGAACAGCGCGGGCCCGGCCTCCGCGGAGCAGATGGTCGCCCAGGTGGGCGCCACCGTCGGTGGGCAGATGGAGGAGGAGTACCGCCGGGCCCGGGAGGTGGTCGGCCGCCTCACCGCCGACCAGATCACCGACTGCTACCTGCGGCTCAAGGCCGCTATCAACGGCGACTTCTACCTCATCTCCATCGACGAGGAACGGATCGTGCTGGGCAACCGGCGCTGCCCGTTCGGCGACACCGTCCGGCGGGCACCGGCGCTGTGCCGGATGACCTCCAGCGTCTTCGGCGGGATCGCCGCCCGCAACCACGGGGACGCCGTGGTGCTGCTCGACGAGCGGATCGCCGTCGGCGACCCCGAGTGCCGGGTCACCGTGCTGCTGGGCGACGCGGCCCGGAGAAACCCGGGCGGCCACCACTACCGCGCGCACGGCTGACACCCCGGGGCAGGCCCGGACGCCCACCGCTCACCGTTGCCGCACGGGACCCCGCAGCGGCCGGAACCGGCGGCCGAACACCTCGGCGCGGATCAGCGGGCGCGGCGCTCCGGGTGGGCCCGGTTCCAGGCCCGCATCCGCTCGGGGTAGCCGATGCGGGCGGCCTCGTACAGCGGGACGGCGTGCCGGTTGGCGAGCTTGGCGGCGGCGCGCGGCGAGCCGGTCCGGCGGCGGATCCACTCGCCGTCGTGGGCGATCGCCACCACCGTGGTGTCGGTCGCCGTGGTCTCGGGCTCCAGGTAGAACTCCACGCCCCGTCGGCTGGTGACGAACGCCTCCAGCGCGGCCAGGTCGTCCGCGGTCGCCTCCCGGTCGAGCTTCGTGGGGGTCGTCGGGTCGGCGGCCCGGGACCGCCGGGTGAACCAGCCCATCTGCCCGCCTCCTCTCTTCGGCGTCCGTCCCAGTGCAGCACCGTTTCCTGAGAGCCGGCTGCGAGCCGGACGGCAGCCGGCTGAGCGCCGGACGCATGATCCACCGCCGGGGGCCGAGGTCGCCGACGTGTCGGCGGACCACCGGCCGCGGCCCACCGCCGGCCGTCGCTCAGCGGGCGGGTGCGCGGAGGGCCGGGACCAGGGCGAGGGTGGGCAGCAGCAGGACCGGTACGACAAGCAGCGCGTGCAGTGTGCCGACGTGGTCGCCGAGCAGGCCGAGCAGCGGCGGGCCGCCGAGGAACGCGGTGTAACCGATCACGGCCACCACGCTGACCCGGGCCGGTGCCCGCTCCTCGTCGTCCGCGGCGGCGCTCATCCCGACCGGGAAGCCGAGCGACGCGCCGAGCCCCCACAGCGCCACGCCGGCGATCGCCACCGGGCCGGAGCCGGCCAGCACCGCACACGTCGCGCCGACGGCGGCGAGCCCGATGGTGCCGAACAGCACCGGCACGCGTCCCCACCGGTCGAGGGCGACGGTTCCGGCGGTGCGGCCCAGGGTCATGCCGACCACGAAGACGCCGAAGACACCGGCACCCACCGCCTGGCTGACGCCGTACCCGTCGACGAAGGCGACCGCGAGCCAGTCGTTCGCACTGCCCTCGGTGAACGCCATCACCAGAACCAGCAGGCCGATGAGGAGGGTACGCGGCTCCCGCCAAGCGGCCAGCAGCGTGCGGCGCCGGGCCGCCGGCTCGGACCGGCGCTCCGCCTCGGCCGCCGCCGGCAGGAAGGACCGGGCACCGAGCAGCGTGCCGACCAGCACCACCGCCGCCAGGGCGGACAGGTGCACCGCGACCGGTACGCCCACCCGGGCGGCCCCGGCGCCGATCCCTGCCCCGGCCACCGAGCCGAGGCTCCACGCCGCGTGGAAGCGGGGCAGGATGGTGCGGCCGAGCCGCTTCTCGACGGCCGCCCCCTCGATGTTCATCGCCACGTCACAGGTTCCCGAGCCGTAGCCGAAGGCGAACAGCCCGACAGCGACCGCCGCCGGCGACCCGGTGAAACCGACGGAGAGGCCGGCCACGGTCAGGCCCACCGCGACGAGCAGGGTCGAGATCGTCACCGTTCGCGCCGGGCCGAGCCGCTGGGTGAACAGCCCGGCGGTCGGCATCGCCAGCAGCGCGCCGACGGACATGGCGAGCAGCAGCAGGCCCAGCCGCCCGGCGCTCAGGTCGAGCGCCTCCCGGACCGCCGGGACCCGGGAGAACCAGGTGCCCACCGCCAGGCCGTTGAGGGCGAACACCACCGCCACGCCGGTACGGGCGGCCAGCACCGGGCGCGGCACGGCCCGGGCGTCGGCGGTCGGCGCGTCGGTCGTGCTGCTCACAGTGGTTTCTTCCTCTCCGCGGGGCTGCCCCGCCGACGATCGCACACCTGAGAGCGCTACCACCACAAGCGGGTCCACCCCTTACCGGCCGCCGTCCCGAGCAGGCATGATGCCGGGGTGGGCCGGCGCGGGGGGCGCCGGCCGCAGATCCGGTGGAGGACGACATGAGAACCCCGACGGCACGCCCGGCCACCCTTGAGGACGTCGCCCGGCTGGCCGGGGTGTCGCGGTCGACCGCCTCCCGGGTGATCGCGGGGACCGGGTTCGCCTCCCCCGCCGCCCGCGACCGGGTCACCGCGGCCGCCCAGCACCTCGGGTACGTGCCGAACACGGCAGCCCGCGCCCTGGTCCGCGGCGCCGGGGTCCGGCTGGTGATCGCCGTCGCCGGCGCCGACGCCGACATCCTCGACGACCCGTACGTGGACCGGGTGGTGGCCGCCACCGCACGGGTCTGCGCTCCGCACGCGATCGGGGTGGCCCTGGAGTGGCTGTCGCTGACCGAGCCGGCCGGCCTGCGCCGCCTCGGTGAGGACCGGAGCGTCTGCGGGGTGGTGCTGGTGAACACCACCGAGACCCTCCTGGACGCGGTGCCGGCGAAGCTGCGCGGGCGGGTGGCCTCGATCGGCATCGGCTCGCCCGCGGTGCCCTCCTTCGACGTGGACAACGCCGCAGGCGCCGACGCGGTGCTGCACCACCTGTACGCCTCGGGCCGTCGCCGGATCGCCATGATCACCGGTCCGCGCTGGCTGTCCTGCGCCGGGCGCTCGGTGACCGCGTACCGGTCGGCGATGACGGCGGCGGGACTGCCGGTGCGGCTGGTGCCCGGCGACTTCACCGCCGCGCGTGGCCGCCGGGCGGCGGTCGAGGCGCTGACCCGGTGGCCGGACACCGACGCGATCTTCGCGATCAGCGACGCGCCCGCCCTCGGCGCGATCGCCGCGCTGCATGGACGGGGGGTCCGGGTACCCCACGACGTGGCGGTGGCCGGCTTCGACGACATCCCGTACGCGGCGGTCAGCACACCGGCCCTGACCACGGCGACCCACCCGGTGGCGCGGATCGCCGCCGCCGCGGCCACCGCGGTGCTGGACAACCGTCCGGTGCCCCCGGTCACCGCGTTCCCCTCGACGCTGGTCCGGCGGGAGAGCGCCTGACCGGGGCCACGGTTGACCGGCGGGAAGCGGGGTAACCCGCCCGGGCATCCGCCGACGGGAAGGGGCGACCAGGTGACCGAGCCCGCGCCGCCGCACCGGCAGCCGGAGGAGAACCCGCGGCACGGCCGGCTGACCGCCCGGCCCGCCACGCCGGTCACCCGGGGCGCCACCGGGCTGGTGCCGTTCACCGGGCCGGACGGCGAGCCGCTCGCCCTGGCGTACGCCCCGGCCGGAGGCGACGGGCCGTACCGGCTGGTGCTGCTGCTGCACGGGGCCGGCGGGTCGGCCCGGCAGGGGCTGGACCTGCTGCTCCCCCTCGCGGATGCGCACCGGCTGCTGCTGCTCGCCCCGCAGGCGACGGCGAGCAGCTGGGACCTGATCGTGGAGGGGTTCGGCCCGGACGTACGCCGGATCGACGAACTGCTCCGCACCGTGTTCGAGGGGTACCCGGTGGCGGAGGTGGTGGTCGGCGGCTTCTCCGACGGGGCGTCGTACGCCCTCTCCCTGGGCCTGACCAACGGCGACCTGGTCGGCGCGGTGCTGGCCTTCTCCCCCGGCTTCGCCGCGCCGCTGGTGACCCACGGGCGGCCGCGGGTCTTCGTCTCGCACGGCACCGGCGACCGGGTGCTGCCGGTGGACGTCTGCAGCCGGCGGCTGGTCCCCCGGCTGCACGGGCTCGGCTACCAGGTGGACTACGCCGAGTTCACCGGCGGGCACGAGGTGCCGGCGGAGATCCGGCAGCGCGCGGTGGAGTGGCTCACCGGTTGAGTCAGGCCGGGCCGGCCACGGCGGCGTCCACCCGGCCCAGCACGGTGGCGTCGTCGTCCACGCCCACCCCGCGCAGCAGGTCGATGGCGGTGGCCCGGACCTGCCCGATGATCATGGCGAGCGACAGGGTCTGGCCGGGGGTGAAGAGCCGGCCGGCGGCCCGTACGGCTTCGAGCGCGGCAACGTCGGCCCGCTCGGCGTGCCGGTCCGCGATGCCGTCCTGGCCGCTCAGGTCGGCCGCGAGCGCGTCGCCGGCGGATCGGACCGCCTCGGCCAGGGTGCGGATGGCGTCGCCC
>JBARAE010000958.1:0-6894 GCA_049791715.1 Micromonospora sp. | reverse complement strand
GGCTGCGGGCGGCCGCCGGCTGGGCCGCGCCGGCGGTGGCGCTCGCCCTCGGGTACTGGGCCCGGCCCCGGGGAGACGTCGCCGACATCGGCTCGCTCGGCCTGGTCACCGCGCTGCGCCCCGAGCTGTACGTCGCGCTCGCCCTGCTGACGGCGAGCTTCCTGTACGGCGTCTTCCGTGCCCGCCCGGCACCCGACGCGCTGCTCGCCGCGCACGTCGTGGTGCTCGTCGTCCTGCTCTTCGGCGCGGCACCGATCATCGAGCCGCTGCCGCGCGTCATCTCGGGTTGGCTGCACGTCGGTTTCGCCGACTACATCGCCCGGAGCGGTGGAACGTTGCCGCAGTTGGACGCCCGCTTCAGCTGGCCGGGGTTCTTCGCGTTGACGGCGATGGCGACCCGGGCGGCCGGGCTGCCGGACGCCATGCCGCTGCTCGCCTGGGCACCCGTGGGGTTCAACCTCGTCTACGGCGCGGCCGTGTTCCGGCTGGCCCGCGACACCTCGTCGGATCCGCGGACGGCGTGGCTCGCCCTGTGGCTGTTCTTCCCGGCGAACTGGGTGGGGCAGGACTACTTCGGCCCGCAGGCGATGAACTACCTCTTCTACCTGGTCCTGATGATGGTGCTGGTCCGCTGGTTCCGCCCCGACCGGTACGGCGGCCTGCACCGGGAACGGCCCCCGAGGAATCCGGTCGCGCTGCTGCTGCGCGCGCTGCGACTCCCGCCGAGGCCGCTGCTGCACGAACCGGTGGCCCACCCGGCCGGTCCGGCCTCGCTGGTCGGGCTGGTCGCCGTGGTCCTCGCCGTCTTCGCGGCCAGCGCCGTGAGCCACCAGCTCACGCCGATCGCGATCGTGGTCAGCGTGGGGGCGCTGGTACTGGTCCGCCGCTGCACCCTCCGTACGCTGCCGGTCCTGCTCGCCGTCCTGCTGACCGCCTACATCAGCTACGGCGCCGTCACGTACTGGGCGGGGCACCTCCACGACATGTTCGGCTCCTTCGGCAACGTCGGCGGCACCATCAACCACGGTGCGGTCGAGCGGGTACGCGGCGACGAGGGGCACCAGATGGTGGTGCTGCTGCGGCTCGTCCTCGCCGTGGCGGTCTGGGGGCTGGCCGCGGTCGGGGCGTGGCGGCGGATGCGCCGCGGGCACGGCGACCTCGGGCTCCTGACCCTCGCCGGGGCGCCGTTCCTCCTGCTGGCGATGCAGAGCTACGGCGGGGAGATCTTCCTCCGGGTCTACGCCTTCGCCCTGCCCTTCATGGCCGTCCTGCTGGCCGGCCTGCTGGTCCCGGTCTGGCCGGCACGGCACCGCATCCCGGCGGCGCTGACGGCGGGGGTGCTGAGCACCGTCCTCATCGGTGCGTTCTTCGTCGCCCGGTACGGCAACGAGGCCTTCGAGCAGGTACGCCCGGGCGACCAGCGCGCGGTGGCATGGCTCTACGACCATGCGTCGGCCGGCGCCTCGTTCGTCTCGGTGACGTCGAACGTGCCGTGGCGGACCGAGGGCGTCGAGCGGTACCGGTACCGGCCCATCGGCGAGGACCTCGGGCCGACGACGACCAGCGCGATCGAGGACGAGATGCGACGCAGCCCGAAGGGCGCCTACCTGATCTTCACGACGGGGCAGTTCGTCTTCGCCGAGTCGTTCCTCGGCAAGCCGCACGGCTGGGGCCAGGACCTGGAACGCCAGGTCGTCGACTCGGGAAGGTTCCGGCTCGTCTACACCACCCCGGAGGCGAGGATCTACGTCTTCGGCACCGGCCGAGGGGGTGACCGGTGACGGAGATCGCCGAGCCGCGGATCGAAGCTCCCGACCAGCAGCCCCTGCCCGCCCCCGGGGAGGCACGGCGACGCGTGCCCTGGCCGGCGGTGGTGATTCTCCTGGCCGGCCCGGGCGTCGTCGCCCTGGTCGTCGGGGACGGACCCGGTCACCTGCGGGCGGTCAGCGTCCTGGTCTACCTCGCCGTGGTGCCGGGACTGGCGTGCGCGCGCCTGATCCGGATACCGGACGGCCTCACCCGGTTCGTGGTCGGCGTCGCGCTCAGCCTCGCCCTCGGCGTCCTGGTGGCGCAGGGCATGATCCACCTGCACCGGTGGTCGCCGCTGCTCGGGCTCTCCACCCTCGCGACGATCGCGTCGCTCGCCGCCGTGACCGAGCTGGCCCGGGACGCGCGGGACCACCGCCTGCGGCGAGGGGTGGAGGCGGAATGACGGCCATCGCGCTCAGCCTGCTGCGAGCGGGGCCCGTCCAGGCGACCGTGCTCGGCCTGCTGCTGGTGGCGCTGATCGCCCGGATCGTGCTGCAGCTCACCGGCGGGCCGGTGCGGCGCAACCTCCTGCGGGGCCTCGACCTGGCCGCCGCGCCGCTGCTCGTCGCGTTCGTCATCATCGTCGTCGAGCGGTTCGTCCGGCTGAGCTGACCGGGTTCCCGGACGACACGGCGTCGCGCACTGCGGGTGCGGGCCGGCGGCCTGCCGAGAAACCCGCTGGTCCAGGGGGCGTTGGTCCCGCCGACGGGGGGGACCTGCGGCCCTGTTGGCCGGCCCGGGTGCGGAACATGATGAACGTGCGACGCCCGCCGGAAGCGGAGGGGCCCGGAACCGGAGAGGTTGAGCGCGGTCGGTACGGCCGTAAGACTCACCGTCATCAAAACGGTTCATCTGGTGCCCGTCGGCCCCCCTTCCGACGGGCGCCGACACGTGTGTACGTCGCCACGGCTCACCACCGGAGGGCCAGGCGTTGAGGCTTGTCGATAGCTCACCGGGCGGCGTGATCCCGCCGGACTTATAGTGAGCCTCCCGACCGGCCGGTTCGCGGCCCGATCCCCCATCGAGCCGCACCCCGCCCGGGCGTCCCCCACCCGCGCGAAAGAGGTGACTCGCGTGAGACCTCTCCCCACCGTCTTCCGTCGTGGCGTGTCGGTCCTGGTCGCCGCCCTGACCGCCGTCCTGCTTCTGCCCGCTTCGGCCAGCGCCGCCAGCGCACCGAACTCCATGGCCAGCATGGGTGACTCGATCACCCGCGGGTTCAACGCCTGCGGCTGGTACACCGACTGCACGTACCGGTCGTTCAGCACTGGCGGCTCCACCCTGGTCGACAGCCACTACCTGCGCATCCTGGCGAAGAACCCGGCCATCTCCGGCCACAACTACAACGACGCCAGATCGGGGGCGAAGGCGTCGGCCATGCCGGGTCAGGCCTCGACGGCCGTGTCGGAGAAGGTCCAGTACGTCACGATCCTGATCGGCGCCAACGACGCCTGCACCAGCTCAGAGTCCACGATGACGTCGGTGACCACGTACCGCTCCTACATCGACAGTGCGCTGCGGACCCTGAAGTCCGGCCTGCCGAACGCCCGCATCGCCGTGATCAGCATTCCGGACATCTACCGACTGTGGTACATCGGGCACACGAACCTGACGGCGCTGTCCGTCTGGGAGACGTACGGCATCTGCCAGTCGATGCTGGACCGGGCGTGGTCCACGTCCAGCACCGACGAGGCGCGGCGGCAGCGGGTACGCCAGCGGGTCATCGCCTACAACACCCAGCTCGCCCAGGCCTGCGCCGCGTACGGCCCGAAGTGCGACTTCGACGACAACGCGGTGTTCAACTACCGGTTCGCCCTGTCGCAGGTCTCCGGCTGGGACTACTTCCACCCCAGCACGAGCGGGCAGGCGGCGCTGGCCCGGGTCTCCTACGCCGCCGGTTTCAACTGGTAGCGCCCGGCAGCGAGTACGACAAGCGGCCTCCCGGTATCACCGGGGGGCCGCTCAGCGCTCGGGTGCTGGAGCGTGCGGACCCGCTGCCTGGACGCCCTGAAACGCCAGGTCGAGCAGGAGCGTCAGGTGGGACGCGACATCCGCCGCCCGACCCTCGGCCCAGTCGCGCATGGCCGCCTCGAAGGTCCGCGCAATGTGTGCGGTGATCAGCGTCGGCGGGACGTCGGTGCGGATGGCCCGGGCCGCCGCACCCTCCTCGATCATGCGTTCCACCACGTCCAGGACGGGCGGCCGGGCGCCCTGGCCCAGCAGGGCGGCGTGCCGGATGGGCAGGGTGTAGACGAATCGGGCGAGCCGTTCGTTGGCCACCATGCGGGTCGCCGCGCCGATCAGGAGCTCCCGGATGCGAGGCAGCACGTCGGCGGGCGGCCCCGGCGGTGCCGCCACCGGTTCCCGGCCGAGCAGTCGGGCGAAGAGTTCGGCGAGGATCTCTTCGCGCTCGGAGAAGTGCTTGTAGAAGGTGGCGCGGGAGATGCCGGCCGCCTTGGCGATGTCCTCCACCCGCACGCCCACGTACCCGCGTTCGACGAACAGCCGCAGCGCGGTGTCCAGCAGCTGCTCGCGGGCCCGTTCACGCAGATCGGCACCGACGCGGCCGAAGCCGGGCGGGCGTACGGCCATGTCGGTTCTCCTCCAAGCCGGTCGCGCGGTCCGGAGCACGCCGTGACGGTCAACTGACCACAAATCTACGTCAGCCGCCTCCCTCATCCCCCAGCGCCGCCCCAGTGGCAGGACTGCTGCTCGGACACGTGTGTATCGTCTGTCTAGACACATGTCTCGTTTCGGACACCGACCCCTTCGGGGAGATGGCCCCTGCCGCCCCCCTCGTCCCCTTCAGGAGGTTCAGCCTTGCTTGCTGCTCTCGGTCGGTTCTCGGTACGACACCGCTGGCTGGTGGTGATCACCTGGGTCGTCCTGCTGCTCGGCGCGGTGGTGGCCGGTCGTCAGTTCGGCGGGTCCTTCACGAACGACCTCACGCTCTCGAACACGGACTCGCAGGCGGCGTACGACACGCTGCGCGACCGCTTCCCCGACATGGCGGGCGACGGCATGCAGGTGGTCATCCACAGCGACGACGGGGTGACCTCCCCCGAGGTTCAGCACGCGGTCGACGCCGCGCTGTCGGACGTCCGCGCCGACTCCGACGTCGCCGCCGCGCAGTCCCCCTACGGGCCCGGCCAGCGTCTGGTCTCCGACGAGGGCCGGACCGCGATCGCCACCGTGCGGTTCACCGACCGCGCCAAGGACATCCCGGAGGGCGCGGTCGAGGACGCACAGGCGTCGTTCGACCCGCTCCGGGAGATGGGTGTGCAGGTCGAGTACGGCGGCCCGGCGGTGCAGACGGAGTCCGGCCCCTCGGGTAGCGAGGTCTACGGGCTCATCGCCGCGGTCGTCGTCCTGCTGGTCGCCTTCGGGTCGCTGTTCGCCATGGTGGTGCCGATCCTCACCGCCCTGATGGCGCTCGGCCTCGGCCTGGCGGTGATCGAACTGCTCACCAACTGGGTAACGATCGGCACCTCCGGTCCGGTGGTCGCCGCCATGATCGGGCTCGGTGTCGGCATCGACTACGCACTGCTCGTTGTCACCCGTCACCGGGAAGGGCTCGCCCAGGGCCACGAGCCCGCCGAGTCCATCGAGCGGGCGATGAAGACGGCCGGGCGTGCCGTCCTCGTCGCCGGCGCCACCGTGATCGTCGCGATCCTCAGTCTCTACCTGATCGGCATCCCGTTCGTCTCCGCGCTCGGGCTGGCCAGCGCCGTCACGGTGGCGGCCACGCTGCTGGCGGCGGTGACCCTGCTGCCCGCGCTGCTCGGGATCTTCGGCCGCAAGCTGGACCGGCTGCGGGTCCGGCGCATCCGCTTCGACCACGACGGCGACCGGGAGGGCGGCTGGCACCGGTGGGCGCGATCAGTGCAGCGCTGGCGTTGGCTCGCGGTACCGCTGGCCGCCGCGCTCCTCGTCGTGCTCGCCCTGCCGCTGGCCTCGCTGCGGCTCGGCACCGGCGACGGTGGCTCCCAACCGGCGGAGTCGACCCAGCGAAAGGCGTACGACCTGGTGGCCGAAGACTTCGGGCCGGGCATGTCGGGTCCGCTCCTGGTGACCGTGGACTATCCCGCCGGGGCCTCCCCACAGCAGGTCCAGCAGGCCAGTACCGAGCTCCGTGCCGACCTGATGGCGACCGACGGGGTGACGCAGGTGTCCCCGCCGCGCATCGACCCGGACGGCCGGACCGCGGTGCTGACCGTGGTGCCGACCGGCTCGCCGGACGACGAGTCCACCGAGCACCTGGTGCACCACCTCCGCAGCGACGTGCTGCCCTCAGCTGCCGACGGCGCCGAAGCCCACGTGGGCGGCGCAACGGCCACCAGCATCGATCTGGCCGACAAGCTCGACGAGCGGATGCTCTGGTTCATGCTGCTCGTGGTCGGCCTGGCCTTCCTGGTCCTCCTGGTCGAGTTCCGCTCGCTGCTGGTCCCGCTCGTCGCGGTCGTGATGAACCTGCTCGCCGTCGGCGCCGCGTACGGCCCGGTGGTGGCGGTCTTCCAGTGGGGCTGGTGGCCCGCCGAACTCCTCGGTTCCCAGCCCGGCCCGGTCGAGTCCTTCGCCCCGGTGATGCTCTTCGCCGTCCTGTTCGGGCTCTCCACCGACTACGCGGTGTTCCTGCTCAGCCGGGTGCACGAGGAGTACCAGCGGACCGGTGACGCACGGCGTTCCATCGTCACCGGCATGGGCGCCACCTCGCGGGTGATCATGGCGGCGGCGTCGGTGATGGTGGTGGTCTTCGCCAGCTTCGTCCTCAACGACCAACGCACGGTCAACCTGTTCGGGTTCGGGCTGGCGACCGCGATCGCGATGTACGCGCTGGTGGCCATGCTCGTGCTGGCCCCGGCCCTGCTCGCCATCCTCGGCCGGAGCGCCTGGTGGCTGCCCGGCCGGAGGCGCCGACCCGTTGCCGGTGCGCGGGTCGAGGCCCTGGCGGAGCCGGCCGAACCCGCAGCTGAGGCGGTGCCCGTCACCAACATCGGTTCCGGTTCCTGAGCAAGAGCGGGACCTGCACAACCCGGTCGGTCCCGGCCACGTCGTGGCCGGGTCCGAGCGGCCGGCCGGCAGCGC
>JBARAE010000957.1:0-3232 GCA_049791715.1 Micromonospora sp. | reverse complement strand
GGCCTGCTCACCTTCGTCGGTCCGGGTGGGCTGGGCCGACTGCTGGACGACCTGGTGGAGCAGATCCGCCGGATCAACGAGACCGTCCTGGCCGGCGAGTACGGCTCGCTGCGGGAGTTGGCCGCAGCCACCGGTCGGCGTCCCGAGCCATGGCGAATCGCGGTGCTGCTCGGTGGCGACGAGCTGTCCCGGCACGAACGCGGTCAGCTCGACCGGGTGGTACGCACCGGTGCCGCCTGCGGGGTGCACCTGGTGGTCCGGGACATCCCGCTGCCGGACGACCCGACCCTGCAACGGGTGGTAGTGACGATCGACGGGGCCCGGATCAGCGGCCCGGCCGGGCTGCCGGTACGGCTCGACCCACCGCCTCCGCCGGCGCTGGTGACCGAGACCTGCCGGGAGGTGGCCGCCCGGGTCAACGCCGGCCCGCCACCGGCACCCTTCACCAACCTGCTCCCCCCGCCCGAGCAGCTGTGGCAGAAGAACTCGGCCACCGGTCTGACCGCGCCGATCGGCGAGGGCCCGCACGGCCGGCGGGTACTGCTCACGCTCGGCGACTACCCGCCGCACGCGCTGATCGGCGGCCCGTCCGGCACCGGCAAGACCAACCTGATCTTCGCCTGGATCGGGGCGCTGGCAGCCCGCTACTCCCCCGCCGAGCTGGAGTTCTACCTGCTGGACTTCAAGGAGGGGGTGTCCTTCGCCCGGTTCGCCCAGGGCCGGCGGGACCCGAGCTGGCTGCCGCACATGCGGCTGGTCGGGATCAACGTCAACACCGACCGGGAGTTCGGCCTGGCGCTGCTGCGCTTCCTCGCCGAGGAACTGCGCCGCCGCGCGGACGCCGCGAAGAAGCACGAGGTCACCAAGCTGGCCGAGCTGCGGGCGGTCGACCCGACCGGGCACTGGCCGCGAATCGTCGCGGTGGTGGACGAGTTCCAGGCACTGCTGGCCGGCCGGGACGTGGTGGCCCGGGAGGCGGCCGACCTGCTGGAGGACCTGGCCCGGCGGGGCCGGTCCCAGGGCATCCACCTGGTGCTCGCCTCGCAGGACGTGCGGGGCATCGAGGCGCTGTGGGGACGGCCGGCGCTGGTCGCCCAGTTCACCCTGCGGATCGCGCTGCCGAAGGCGCTGCGCATTCTGGCCGAGCGCAACGACGCGGCGCAGTCGCTGCCGCGGCACCATGCGGTGGTCAACGCCGAGTCCGGGCTGACCGAGGGGAACGAGGTGGCCCGGGTCCCGTCGGCCAGCGACTGGGAGAGCTGGAGCGAACTGCAGCACCGGCTGTGGCGGATGCGCCCGCAGGACGCCGCGCCGGCACGGCTCTTCGACGGTGACGCGATCCCGAAGCTCGCCGACGCGCCCGACTTCCGGGCGCTGACCGCGCCCGAGCAGGGGGTGCCACGCAGCCCGGTGGCACTGCTCGGCGAGATCATCGACGTGCAGGCCCGGTCGGCGGCGCTGCGGCTGCCCCGGGCGCCCGGCCGGAACCTCGCCGTGCTGGGCACCCGGGTCGACGAGGCGTGCGCGGTGCTGGACGCCGCCGCCCGGTCCCTCGCTCGCCAGCACCGCCCCGGCACCGCCCGGTTCTCCATCGCCTGCCTCGACCCGGACGCCGACCCGGCCGCCCGCGACCTCTACGAGGGCCTGGGCGACGACGCCGCCTGGTACGACGAGGAGACGGTCCCGGAGCTGATGGCCGAGGTGGGCGACTCTCTCGGCAGCCCCGGCGCCGCGAGCACCCCCCACTACCTGCTGCTCTACGCGGTCGACGCGGCCGCCGGGCAGCTCGCCGGGCGGGCCGGGCGGCGTACCGGGCTGGAGCAGCTGCGCCGGATCCTGCACGACGGGCCGGAACGGCGTACCCATGTGCTGGCGTGGTGGCGCGGGGTGGCGCGGATGCGGGTGGACCTGGGCGGGCCGGCCGCCCGCACCGACCAGATCGGGGCCTGGGTCGCCCTCGACGTGCAGGGCGGGGAGCTGGGCTCCTCGCTCTACCCGGGTACCGGCGGGCCGGACTGGTACCCCCGGCCGTGGCGCGGTCTCTACTTCGACCGGGCGGTGCACCGCACCGGACAGGTGATCATCCCTTACGGTCCGTGCCGATGAACGAACCGGTCGCCAGCGACACGTACGCCGCCCAGCTCCGTCGGCTCGCCGAGCTGACCTCCCGGGTGGCGGCCCAGCGCGAGGAGGCGCACACCTGGTACGCGCAGCAGTGCGCTGCGGCCGACCGGGCGGTCGCCGAGGCCAGCGCCCAGGTACGCCGCGCCGAGGCGGAGGTGGCCGCGGCGCGGGAGCTGGTGGAGCGGGTCGACGGCGAGGCCGCGCACCTGTGGCAGGAGCTGCGGAACCGGCTGGGGGCGGGCGCGCGGCGGGTGGGTGATCCGCCGGGCCCGGCGCGGGACGCGACCGGTGATCCGGTGCCGTTGCTGCACGGGGTGCGGGAGCTGCTGGACCGTACCCGTCAGCCGGGTGAGCTGCCCGGCTCGGTGAACCCGCTGCTGGTGCTGTGTGGGGTCGGCGGTGCGGTCGTCGCGTACGCCCTGGGGGTGGCGGCGCGGGCGGTCGGCACCGGCTCCGGCGGTGACCTGGCGGTCGGGATGCCGGTAGTGGCGCTGGTGGTGACGCTGTTCGGACCGCTGGTGGGGCTGGCGCCGGCGCGGCTGCTGGCCGACCGCCGGCACGCCGTCCTGGGCCCACGTCCGATCATCGTGGCGCTGACCGCCGGTCTGGTGACCACGGTCCTCCTGCTGACCCTGGCCCCCCGCTGACCCCACCCCCACTCCCCCCGCCCCCAGCCTTCCGCGGTCGATCATGGAGTTGGCCTCACGACACGCCGTGGCGGGTGACGCCAACTCCATGATCAACGCGGACCGGCGGGCCGGGCAGGCCTCGGGGGTCAGGCGGGGGTGAGGACGGCTTCCTGGAGGAGGCGGCGGGCCAGGACCACGCGGTCGGCGTCGTCGTCGAGGCCGGGAAGGTCGGCGACCCGGGTGACCTCGCCGGTCAGGAGGGCGCGCAGGGCCGGCTCGCACTGGGCCGGGAGGGTGATGGTCCGGTCGAACAGGCGCAGCGCCACCTTGCCGTCCCCGGTCGGGGCGAGCTGCCAGCGCAACCCGGCGCGGAGCGCGACACGGGTGTCCGCGTCGAGCGTGGCCACCACCGCGGCTTGCGCCAGGGGACGGATCGGCGCCGGTCGGGCGGCTGGCCAGGCCCGGTTGCGCAGCCGGGC
>JBARAE010000956.1:0-4007 GCA_049791715.1 Micromonospora sp. | reverse complement strand
GGGCGAGGTCATCGCGGCCACGTTCGACCGTCCGCCGCAGGACCACACGACGGTGGCGGAGCTGGCGATCGAGCGGGCGAAGCGCCTGGTCGAGCTGGGGCACGACGTGGTCGTGCTGCTCGACTCGGTCACCCGGCTCGGTCGGTCGTACAACCTGGCGGCGCCGGCCAGCGGCCGGATCATGTCGGGTGGTATCGACTCCACCGCGCTCTACCCGCCGAAGCGGTTCCTCGGTGCGGCTCGCAACATCGAGAACGGCGGCTCGCTGACCATCCTCGCCACCGCGCTGGTGGAGACCGGTTCCATGGCGGACACGGTCATCTTCGAGGAGTTCAAGGGCACCGGTAACGCCGAGCTCAAGCTGGACCGGAAGATCGCCGACAAGCGGGTCTTCCCGGCGATCGACATCAACCCCTCCGGCACCCGCAAGGAGGAGGTCCTGCTCGCGCCGGAGGAGCTGGCGATCGTCCACAAGCTCCGCAAGGTGCTGCACTCGCTGGACTCGCAGGCGGCGCTCGACCTCCTGCTGGACCGGCTCAAGCAGTCCCGCACCAACATCGAGTTCCTGATGCAGATCGCGAAGTCGACGCCGGGGGAGTGACCCTCTCCCGATGGGAGCGATGAGAAGGGCACGGCCTTGAGGGCCGTGCCCTTCTTCCTGTCCGGCCCGGGTAAGCGCCGAGCCGCCCCCAGGCGGCCCGGGGACGTCTCAACGGGACTGTCCTACAGACGGTGTTCGCCGGGCAGGACTCCCACTCAAAAGTCGCCCTCGGCCACCTGGAAGACGGTCAGGCCGAGCGAACGCCACATTCGGACCACCTGCATCCGGTCGTCGAAGACGCCCACCACGCGGTAGCGGTCCTTGATCTCCCGCTCGTAGATCTCCTGCTTGACGACGGCGTCCTTGCGGTGGTCGCCGATCGCCCGCAGGTGCAGCGCCAGGTAGGGCACCGTGACGTGCCGGGCCAGCCAGCCAACCGTGTCGGCCCGGGCCGAGGCGTCCCGGCCGGAGCAGAAGATCACCCCGTGCCCGGCCGCATGCATCGCCCGCACCGCCGCGATCACCGCGTCGTTGGGGACGTCCTGGCCGACCCGGGTCATGTCGTACGGGCTGCGGGAGACGTTCAGCGCCACCGTGCCGTCGATGTCCACCAGGACGATCGCCGGCCGCTCCGTGTCGGCCTCGTGCACTGCTCCCGGCCCGCCCGTGCGGACGGCCGGTACCGGCAGCGGTAACGGGCGGTTGGCCAGGTAGCGCTCGTGCAGGCGGCGGATGGCCGCCTCCCCGACCCGGTCGGCCTCCGGCCGGGCGGCGTCCCGGCGCAGGCACTCCTCCAGCGGTACGTCGGTGAAGTCGTGCACCTCGAACGCGGCGCCGAACCGTTGGGCCAGTTCCGCCCAGTCCCGCAGGCTTCGGGAGCGCAGGTTGGTGTCGTCGACGCAGACACTCACCCGGGCCGCCAGCAGCGCTTCCACCTGGGCCCGCTGGACCTTCGTGACCTGGCCCTCCGCCCACTGCGTGAAGAGCCGTTCGCCGTGCATCATCCGGCGCAGGTCGTCCCGGTTGACCCGGACCACGCCCGGCTGGAGCCGGCGGGCGAAGGTGGTCTTCCCGGACGCGGGCAGCCCTCGGGTGGCGATCAGGCGGAACATTCCCGCACCTCCCGTTCGTCCCGGCCCCTGGCCGACCCCACCGTACGGCGTCACGAATCCCCGCGAGCGGGGCGGGAATGCGTACCGGGAGGTGAGCGTTGAGCCTGCCGGACCCCGTGTGCGGCCCGCTTACCGGGTCGGCCCGCGCCCATGGCACACTGGTCAATCGGCCACCGGTTCCGGTTCACGCCCGAGCCCGACGCGCAGCGTCGGGACGACCGACGGCGACCCGGCGACCACCGACGAAAGGACCGAGGCGACATGAAGCCCAACATCCACCCGGAGTACGTGACCACCGAGGTCCGCTGCTCCTGCGGTCACACCTTCCAGACCCGCAGCACCGCCAAGGGCGGCTCGATCAACGTCGAGACCTGCAGCGCCTGCCACCCGTTCTACACCGGTAAGCAGCGCGTCCTCGACACCGCCGGCCGGGTCGCGAAGTTCCAGCAGAAGTACGCCAAGGTTCAGGCCAAGAAGGCCAAGTAACTCTTCCGACGACGCCCGTGTCCGGCTCCGTGCCGGGCGCGGGCGTTCGTCCGTTTCCGCGCTTTTCCCCGTACCGTCCGGTGTCCGTCGTTGAAGGAGCATCCGCAGCATGAGCAGTGAGCGCCTGGCCGCCCTCCTCGACGAGTACGCCGAGCTGGAGAAGCGGCTGGCCGACCCGGCCATCCACGCCGACCAGGGCACCGCCCGGCGGGTGGGTCGGCGGTACGCGGAGCTCGTCCCGCTGCAGAAGGCGGCCGCCGAGCTGGAGCAGGCCCGCGCCGACCTGGCGGCGGCCCGCGAACTGGCCGCCGAGGACCCGGCGTTCGCCGCCGAGGCCGACGCGATCGCGGCGTCCCTGCCGGCACTGGAGGAGCGGCTGGCGGAGCTGCTGATCCCGCGCGACCCGCACGACGCGAAGGACGTCATCGTCGAGATCAAGGCCGGCGAGGGTGGCGAGGAGTCGGCGCTGTTCGCCGGTGACCTGCTCCGCATGTACACCCGGTACGCCGAGCGGCACGGCTGGGTCACCGAGGTGATCGACGCGCAGGATTCCGACCTGGGTGGGGTCAAGGACGTCTCGCTGGCGATCAAGACCAAGGGCGTGCCGGACGGCGGCAACGGCGTCTGGTCCCGGCTCAAGTGGGAGGGCGGCGTGCACCGGGTGCAGCGGGTCCCGGTCACCGAGTCGCAGGGGCGGATCCACACCAGCGCCGCCGGCGTGCTGGTGCTGCCGGAGGCCGAGGACGTGGACGTCACCATCGACCCGAACGACCTGCGGATCGACGTGTTCCGCTCGTCCGGCCCGGGCGGGCAGTCGGTCAACACCACCGACTCGGCGGTCCGGATCACCCACCTGCCCACCGGCATCGTGGTGTCCTGCCAGAACGAGAAGTCGCAGCTCCAGAACCGGGAGCAGGCGATGCGGATCCTGCGGGCCCGGCTGCTCGCGGCGGCCCAGGAGCAGGCCGACGCGGCCGCCTCGGACGCCCGCAAGGCCCAGGTCCGCACGGTGGACCGCTCGGAGCGGATCCGCACCTACAACTTCCCGCAGAACCGGATCACCGACCACCGGATCGGCTACACCGCGTACAACCTCGACCTGGCCCTCGCCGGGGACCTGGACGGCGTGCTGGACGCCCTCGCCGAGGCCGACCGCGCCGCCCGCCTCGCCGGCGAGACCGAACTGACCCGCCGCTGACGGCGGTTCAGGAGGCGCGCAGGCGGGCCTTCGCGCGGAGCATCTCCCGGTCGGCCAGCTCGAACGCCACCCCGAGGGACTCGCGCAGGCTCGCGCCCGCGCCGCTCACCTCGGCGAAGCCGATGCTGACGCCGACCGGGGTGCCGGGCACCAGGGATTCCCAGTCCTCCGTACGCACCGCGGCGTTGATCCGGCGGGCCACCTCGGCCGCCTCGCTCATCCCGGCTCCGGGCAGCACCACCACGAACTCGTCCCCGCCGTAGCGGGCGACGAAGTCACCGCGGCGCATCACCCGGTTGATCACCCCGGCGATCCGCTGCAGCACCAGGTCGCCGGAGTGGTGGCCGTGCCGGGTGTTCACCGCCTTGAAGCCGTCCAGGTCGCAGACCCCGATGACCACCCGCTCGCCCTGGGCCACCATCGCCCCGATGTACCGCTCCAGGCGGCGCCGGTTGGGCAGCCCGGTCAGCGGGTCGGTGAGCGCCTCACCCTCGTACCGGGCCGCCTCGCGGCGCATGTCCTCGTGGTCGATCCGGGCGGCGATGCCGTCGATGTAGACGTCCCGCAGCCGGTCGCTGCGCTGCGCGGCGAGCCGGAACGCGTACCGGTCGGCCCGGTGCGCGGCGGCGTGGTCGCCCGCCCGGGCCAGTGCGATGCTGCGCAGCCGGGC
>JBARAE010000955.1:0-1991 GCA_049791715.1 Micromonospora sp. | reverse complement strand
CGGCGACGCTGGACGCGGGTCTTGCGCAGCAGCTTGCGGTGCTTCTTCTTAGCCATGCGCTTGCGGCGCTTCTTGACCACCGAGCCCATACGAAAGCCTTTCGATGCAACGTGCGGGGCGGACCGGGTGACACCACCGCGGGTGGCGTCGGTGACCGCTTGCGGACAACGGACCGGACCAGCGTGGTGGGCAGGGCGCACCGGGGTGCGGTCACGGTCGGGGTCCAGGGTAGCCGGAGTGCGTCAGCAGGACCAACGCGCCCCCGTCGATGCCCGTTACGTCGCACTCGGCGGCGGGGCGGACGACCCCTCAGGCGGTTTCCTGAAAGGCACCGCGAAGGTACTCGTGCACCGCGTGCTCGGGCACGCGGAACGACCGGCCGACTCGCACCGCGGTCAGCTCACCGCTGTGCACGAGACGGTAGACCGTCATCTTGGAGACCCGCATGACCGTCGCCACCTCGGCGACGGTCAGGAACCTGACATCCGACAGTCGAGCGTCGGACTGCGACCCGGCCATGGCTCACCGACCCATTCCCATGCCCGGCGCGTGCCGTGCTGACGGGATGCTCCCGCCACCACGAGCAACGCGCGTGTTACCAGTACGGTAGCGGGGCGGCTGTGACCGGCGCGATCCCTTCCTGCAACTGATCATGGAGGGGCCGGCGTTTCCACCGGGTTGACCTGCCGTTTTCCTCCCCGATGGGTGCGGCGTCCGGTTGCCCCGCGGGCCTCACTCGGCGCGCAGCGCCACCACCGGATCGAGCCGGCCGGCCCGCTGGGCCGGGACCACCCCGAAGACGATGCCGACCGCCGCCGAGACGCCGAACGCGAGCGCCAGCGACCACCAGGTGATCGCCGCCGGGATCGGGGAGACCGCGTCGACCAGCAACGCGGTGCCCACCCCGAGCGCCATCCCGGTCAGCCCGCCGATGGAGGTGAGCAGGACCGCCTCGAGCAGGAACTGCACGCCGATGTCCCGGGGGCGAGCGCCGACCGCCTTACGCAGGCCGATCTCCCGGGTCCGTTCGCGTACCGAGACCAGCATGATGTTCGAGACGCCCACGCCACCGACGAGCAGGGAGATGCCGGCGATCGCCGCGAGCACCCCGGTGAGTACGCCGAGGATGTCACCGAGCACGCCGAGGATCTGCTGCTGGGTGACCGCGCTGAACTCGGTGTCCGGGTGGCGGCGGGACAGTTCGGCGACGATCCGGTCGCCCAGCTCGCCGATCCGCTCCCGGTCCGGTGCCTTGACGGCAATGCCGTCCACCCGCTGGGTGCCCCAGAGCCGCTGCGCCGCGGTGACCGGTACATGCACCTCGTCGTCCCGGTCGACCCCGAGGCTCTGTCCGAGCGGCGCGAAGACGCCGATCACCCGGAACCGGACGCCCGCCAGGGAGACCTGCTGCCCCAGCGGATCGCGGTCGGGGAAGAGCGCCTGCGCCACGGACGCGCCGAGCACGGCCACCCGCCGGCTGGTGTCCACGTCGGTTCCGGTGAGGTAGCGACCCCGGGCCAGCGAGCGGGTGAAGACCGTCGGCGTGGTCTCGAGGACACCCTGGACGGTGGTGAAGTCGGACCGGTTGCCGGCCCGCGCGGTGGCGCCGGAGGCGACGGTGACCGCCACCCGACTCGGATCGCCGACCACTCGTGAGACGGCGTCCACGTCCTTGAGCGTCAGCGGGGAGACCACCGGGGCGGTACCGACGTCGATCTTGCCGGGGACCACCAGGAGCAGATTCGAGCCGAGCCCCTCGACCTGCTGCTCCACCTTCTGTTTGGTGCCCGTGCCGATCGCCACCAGCACCACCACCGACGCGACTCCGATGATCACGCCGAGCATGGTCAGGGCGCTGCGCATCCGGTTGGCCCGCAGCGCGTCCAGCGCCACCCGCCAGGCCTCGGCGACCCTCATGCCGCGCCTCCGGACGCCCGGCCGGCACCGCCCGACCCGCCGATTCCGTCGGTGCCGTGCGGAAGGCGTCCGGT
>JBARAE010000954.1:0-6762 GCA_049791715.1 Micromonospora sp. | reverse complement strand
ACCCTCGCCGTTCGCCGACTGCGCCACGCTGACCCGGACGCCGGCCTCGGCCGCTCCCGTGCCGGCCGGCGCGAAGGGCGAGCCGTTGCCCGAGCTGACCCTCTCCTGCTTCACCGGAGGTGCCCCGGTCGCGCTCCGCGACGTACGCGGCCCGGCCGTGATCAACGTCTGGGCGTCCTGGTGCCCGCCCTGCCGTAAGGAACTGCCCGCCTTCCAGCGGCTCAGCGAACGCTCCGCCGGCCGGTTCCAGGTCGTCGGGGTCAACAGCCGGGACAGCCGCAGCGCCGCCCAGTCCATCGGTGAGGACTTCGGCGTCCGCTTCCCGATGCTGGTCGACCAGGGCGACGCCCTGCAGCGGGCGCTCAACCGCAACGCCCTGCCGCTGACCCTCTTCGTTGACGCTGACGGGCGGGTCCGGCACATCGACGCCTCCGGCGCCCTCGACGACGCCCGGCTCGCCGACCTGGTCCGCCAGCACCTCGGCGTGGGGGCACCCGCGTGACCAGGCAGCCGCCGCGGTGGCTGGACCCGCTGCTCAGCCGCCTCGGCACCGCCCGCGCCGAGGACTTCACCCGGCTCGCCACCCCGGAGAGCGGCGGTCGGGAGAGCGCCGTCCTGGTGCTGCTCGGTGAGGAGCCGGGCAACGGCCCCGACGTGCTGGTCCTGCAGCGCGCCGCCACCCTGCGCAACCACGCCGGCCAGCCGGCCTTCCCGGGCGGGGCGGCCGACCCGGAGGACGCCGACGCCAGCGCCACCGCCCTGCGCGAGGCGAACGAGGAGGTCGGCCTCGACCCGACCAGCGTCACCGTCCTGGCCGAGCTGCCGAAGCTCTGGATCCCGGTCAGCGACTTCGTGGTCACCCCGGTGCTCGCCTGGTGGCACGCCCCGCACCCGGTGCACCCACGGGAGCCGGCCGAGGTCGCGCACGTCGCCCGGCTGCCGATCGCCGAACTGGTCGACCCGGAGAACCGGATGCGGGTACGCCATCCCAGCGGCTGGATCGGTCCCGCGTTCTCGGCCCGCGGCATGCTGGTCTGGGGCTTCACCGCCGGAGTGCTGGCCACCCTGCTGGAGATGGGCGGCTGGGCCCGCCCCTGGCCCCGCGGCCGGGTGGTGGAGCTGCCGCCGACCGGGGCCACCCCGGCGCCCTCGGCCGGCACCGACGAGGTCGACGAGATGGCGGGCCCGCTGACCTGACCGTCACGTTCAGCGAGCGGTGAGCCTGTCCCGAGCCGCGTGCCCGTACCCTTGACGCGTGTCCGCCGTGGATCTCGTACTGCTCCTGCTCATGCTCGTGTTCGCGATCAGCGGATACCGTCAGGGCTTCGTCATCGGGGCGCTGTCGTTCTCCGGGTTCTTCCTGGGCGCGTTGCTCGGTCTCCAGGTCGGCCCGTTGATCGCGCGGCAGTTCGTCGACAGCGGCACCCGAGTGTTGATCTCCCTGGTGGCGGTCTTCGGGCTCGCCGTGCTCGGGCAGGCGCTCGCCGGCTGGCTCGGCTCGAACCTCCGGGCCGCGATAACCGGTCCGGCGGCCCGGAAGGTCGACGACATCGGCGGGGCGTTCGTCTCGCTCTTCGCCGTCATGCTGGTCGCCTGGCTGGTGGCGGTGCCCTTGGGCTCCTCGTCGTTGCCCTGGCTGGCGTCCTCGGTCCGCAACAGCGCGGTGCTCACCGTGGTGGACCGGCTCCTGCCGGACAAGGCCCAGGACCTGTCCGCGGCACTGCGGGACACGGTCGACACCAACGGTTTCCCGGACGTCTTCGGCGACCTCGCGCCGACCCGGGCCCGGCAGGTCTCCCCGCCCGACCCGGCGCTGGCCGGCTCCCAGGTGGTGGCGAACAGCCAGCGGTCGGTGGTGAAGGTGCTGGGTTCCGCCCCGAGCTGCTCGCGCCGCATCGAGGGCTCCGGCTTCGTGTACGCGGACGACCGGGTGATGACCAACGCCCACGTGGTGGCCGGTACCCGCTCCGTCTCGGTGGAGCTGCGCGGTGAGCGGTACGACGGCGAGGTGGTCGTCTACGACCCGGAGCGGGACCTGGCCGTCCTGCACGTGCCGGGGCTGCCCGGCCCGTCGATGCGGTTCGCCGCCGGGCAGGCCGGTACCGGGGCGGACGCGATCGTCCTGGGCTTCCCCCTCGACGGCCCGTACGACGCCCCGCCGGCCCGGGTGCGCGACGTCGACCGGATCACCGGGCCGGACATCTACTCCTCCGGGGACGTGACCCGGGAGATCTACACGATCCGGGCGCTCGTCCGCAGCGGCAACTCGGGCGGTCCGCTGGTCTCGGCCAACGGGCTGGTGCTGGGGGTGATCTTCGCGGCGGCGGCCGACGACCCGAACACCGGTTTCGCGGTGACCGCCGAGGAGGCGCGGCCGGTGGCGCTGGCCGGCGCGGAGCGTACCCGGGGGGTCGGCACCGGCGAGTGCACCTGAGCCGGCGGGCGGCGCCGGTCCGGGATCAACTGCCGGCGGCGGCGCGGGCCCCGACGTCCTCGCCGGACCGGCCGACCGGCAGCTTGGCCCGGCCCCAGGTCAGGGTGCGGTCGAGCACCGCCCGGGCCATGATCGCCACGCAGGTGCCGCCGTTGAGGAACGACGCCACCACGTCGCTGGGGTGGTGCATGCCGCGGTACATCCGGGTCAGCGCGACCCCGACCGGCACCAGGATCAGCAGTGTCCACCAGGTGACCTTCGCCGGGGTGCTCTTCGCCCGCAGCGCCAGCAGCACCGCGATGCCGACGTAGAGCGCCACCGCGGCGGAGGTGTGCCCGGACGGGAAGCTGGAGGTCGGCGGAGAGACGTCCATGTGCTCGACAGCCGGCCGGCGGCGGTCGATCGCCATGGTGGTGAAGAGGAAGACCAGCGCCTGCGCGCTGACCGCGGCGCAGAGGAAGAGCGGCTCCCGCCAGCGGTGCAGCACCAGCCGCAGCACCAGGGCCACCAGCACGGTGACCACCACGATCAGCTGGGTGCTGGCCAGCGTGCTGAACACCAGGGAGACGCTGTTCCAGCCGTCCGTGCGGTCGGCCGCCAGCTCGCGGTTGACCGTGTCCTCCACGGTGAACGGCCAGGTCTTCGCGAGGACCCGGGTGACCAGGAGGCCCAGCGCCACCATGACGGAGAAGAGCAGGGCCACCGGCAGCAGGACGCGCCGGGCGATCTGGACCGCGACATCGGACATGAGCGGCCCTTTACCCCACCAGGCAAAGGACTACGCGTGCTCCCGGCGCGTCTCGTCCGGTCTAGGACCGCTCCGGCTCGGCCAGCTCCGGCTCGACGCCCTCGCGGGCGGTCCGTACCGGCCGCCGGCCCGCGTCGGTCCGCCAGTTGGTGAAGGCGGCCGAGGTGGCGACGACCACCGCGACGCCGAGCAGCCAGCCGCCCAGCACGTCGCTGGTCCAGTGCACCCCGAGGGCGATCCGGCTGAGCCCGGTCACCACCGCGAGCACGATCGCCACCGTCCACAGCGCCCAGCGTAGCGGCCGCCGGTCGCGGGCGTACGGAAGGAAGACGAGCAGCAGCACCCCGGCGGCCAGGGCGGCGTTCAGGGCGTGTCCGGACGGGAACGAGAAGCCGACGGCCCGGGCCACCGGGTCCAGCACCTCCGGCCGGTGCCGGCCGACCAGCAGTTTCAGTAGCGCCCCGAGCAGGCCGCCGACCACCATCGTGGTGACCACCCAGAGGGCGAGCCGCCGGGCCCGGCGGAACAGCAACCAGATCACCACGATGCCTGCCAACGCCCGCAGCGGGTTGGGCGCGAAGACCTCCGTCCAGACGCTCATCACCCGCACCCAGGCCGGGTGGTCGAGGGCGTACCGGTGCAGGGTGTCCGTCACCGACGCGTCGAGCCGGTACAGCGGCGGCCAGGCCGCCAGCACCAGCAGAAGCAGGAGGGTGAACGGCACCAGCACCAGGAATGCCGCCCCGGCCGCCAGGGTGAGCCGCAGGCCCAGCGAATGGTTCGGGTCGAGACGGCGGGTCCGCCAGGACCGCTCGGCGGTGGACATCTGACTGTGCTCACCCGACGCGCTCATGGCATCAGCACTACCCAGCTGAGGTCCCGCTCAGACCGGCCGTCGGCGGGTCAGCGGTTCGACTGCCGGAACCGGCGGACGACCAGCGCCGCGCCGGTGACCAGGGCGACGAAGAGGGCGAGGCCGCTCCAGAGCCGCTCCGGCTCGGCGGGGATCGGCTGGCCGGCCGCGCGGGCCGCCCAGCGCGCCTGCTTCGGAGAGGTGAAGCTGAACGGGTCGCTGCCCTGCCCTGCTGCGGCCCGGTCGTCCTGCCCCGACCCGGGTGCCACACCGAAGCCGACCACACCGGGGGAGTCGTTGTCGTCGAGCGGGTTGCGGCCCACCGACGGCACGTCGGCGGTCAGCGCCGCGACCGGGTTCACCAGGCCGTAGCCGAAGCGGTCGTCCCGGCCGAGGGGGCCGATGTCCTTCGCGGTCACCAGCAGCCGGTTGACCACGTCCCCGGCGGACATCTGCGGATAGCGGGACCGGACCAGGGCGGCCGTCGCGGCCACCAGCGGGGCGGCGAAGCTGGTGCCCTGCACCCGCCAGTAGCCGCCGGGGCGGGCCCCGAAGAGTGAGGTCGCCGGCGCGGTGAGCGCGGTCTGGTGGCCGGTGATCGACCCGGACCAGAGATTCTCGCTGTTGCGTTCCAGGCCGGCGACGGCGAGCACGCCCGGCTCCCGGGCCGGGTACCAGACGGTGCGGCTGCTCGAGGTGGCGAGGTTGCCGGTGCAGGCCACCACCACCACGTCCCGGGCGAACGCGTAGTCGAGGGCCGCGGCCAGGGCCGGGCTGTCGCCGCTGCCCCCGAGGGACAGGTTGATCACCCGGGCACCGTTGTCGACCGCCCAGCGCACCCCCCGGGCGACGATCATCGCGTCGTCGTACCGGTTCTCCTTGTCGAGAACCCGGACGGGGAGGATCTTCGCGTCCGGAGCCAGCCCGACCACGCCCAGTTCGTCGTCGTCCCGTCCGGCGATCAGGCCGGCGACCGTGGTCCCGTGCCCCACCGGGTCCGGTCCGTCGGCGCCGTCGGGTGAAACCAGGTCGAGGCCGGGCAGCACCTGGCCGGCCAGGTCCGGGTGGGTGCCGTCCACCCCGGAATCGATCACCGCGACGACCACCCCCCGCCCGGTCGAGGTGCGCCACGCCGTCTTCGCCTGCAGTTCGTCGAGCTGCCACTGCTCGTCGCGTACCTGGTCGATCCGGCTCGGAGCGTCCACCGGAGACAGCCGGGCCGGCTGCGGGCCGCTCACCGGCGGGGCGGCCTGCCACGACGCGGCGACGGGGGCGGCGTCGATCGGAGCAGCGTGCGCGGGCGGGGTCAGCGGACCGGCAACCGTGGCGACGCCGGCCGCCACACCGAGCAGCGTGCGTCCGAGGAGCCGCCCGGTCGCGGTCGGAGCTCCGTGCCGATCCCTGGTCACATTCCCCAGCCATTCATCGCGACAGAAACATGCTGCTCGGAGATTACCGGTTTCCCCGTCCGTCACGGTGGTAGTCGGTAACACCGGTCACGCGGGTGGCAGATGGGCCAATTGAACCAGGCGCACCCCCTCCCGACGGGTGACCAGACGACCACGCCCGGGTGGGAGCGGACCGGGGCGTACCTGCCCGACGAGGGTGCCCTCGTCGGGGCTGCCCGACATCACCAGCCCGGCGGTGGAGAGCTCCCGCAACCGCTGGATGATCGGCTCGTACTGAGTCCGGCCCGCACCGCCGGAGCGGCGGGCCAGCACCAGGTGCAGCCCGACGTCCCGGGCGTGCGGCAGGTGCTCCTCCAGGGCGCGCAGCGGGTTCGTCGGGCCGCCGGCCACCAGGTCGTAGTCGTCGACGAGCACGAACAGCTCCGGCCCCGACCACCAGGACCGGCTGCGCAGCTCGGCCGGGGTGACCCCGGGGCCGGGGAGCCGCCCCTGCAGGTAGCTGGCCGCCGACTCGATCAGCTCGGTGGTGTGCGGCGCGGCGGTGCCGTACCCGATCAGGTGCGGGGTCTCGATCGTGCCCATCAGGCTGCGCCGGTAGTCCACCAGCATCACCCGGGCCTGCTCGGGAGCGAACCGGGTGATGATCGTGGTGGCCAGCGCGCGGAGGAACGACGACTTGCCGCACTCGGCGTCGCCGAAGACCACGAAGTGCGGCTCGGTCGCGAAGTCCAGCACCACCGGGCGCAGGTCCGCCTCGGCGACCCCGACCGGGATGGACAGCCCGCTGGTCGCGGTCAGGTCCAGCTCGGCGTACGGCAGCACCGCCGGGAGCAGCCGTACCGGGCGCGCGACCGGTCCCGCCCACGCGGCGGCGACCGCCTTGACCAGGTCGCCCGTATCGGTGCCCAGTCCGGCGAGCTGAGGCGCGGCGGTGAGGAAGTGCAGCCCTTCGGCGGTGATGCCCCGACCCGGCTTCTTCTCCGGCACGTTCGCCGCCATTGCCCGCTTGACCACCACTGAGTCGGAGGGGTCGCCGAGGCGCAGTTCGAGGCGGGAGCCGAACAGGTCGCGGATCGCCGGCCGGAAGTCCGCCCAGCGCAGGGCGCTGGCCACCACGTGCACGCCGTACGACAGGCCCCGGGTGGCCAGGTCGGTGACCAACGGTTCCAGGTCCTCGTAGTCGGCGCGCAGCGTGTTCCAGCCGTCCACCACCAGGAACACGTCGCCGAACGGGTCGGCCCCCGGCTGCCCGGTGGCCAGGGCGGCCGCCCGGCGCCGGCGCCACGCGGCCATCGACTCGACGCCCAGCTCGGCGAAG
>JBARAE010000953.1:0-5832 GCA_049791715.1 Micromonospora sp. | reverse complement strand
GCCGGCGCCTCGGCGCCCTCCGGCCGGATCTTGTCCAGGTAGATCTTCCCGCGGGCATCGATGTCCGCGATCTCCACCTCGACCTTGTCGCCGACGTTGAGGAAGTCCTCGACCTTCTCGACCCGCTTGCCGTCGCCCACCTTGGAGATGTGCAGCAGGCCGTCGCGGCCCGGCAGGAGCGAGATGAACGCACCGAACGCGGCCGTCTTCACCACCGTGCCGAGGAACCGCTCCCCCACCTTCGGCAGGGTCGGGTTGGCGATGCCGTTGATCCGGTCCACCGCCGCCTGGGCGGACGGGCCGTTGGTGGCGCCGACGTAGATCGTGCCGTCGTCCTCGATGGAGATCTCGGCGCCGGTCTCGTCCTGGATGGCGTTGATGGTCTGGCCCTTCGGGCCGATCACCATGCCGATCTTGTCCACCGGGATCTTGACCGTGGTGACCCGCGGCGCGTACTCCGACATCTCGGCCGGAGCCTCGATCGCGGACTGCATCACGTCGAGGATGGTCTGCCGGGCCTCGTTCGCCTGCTGCAGCGCGGCGGCCAGCACGTCCGACGGGATGCCGTTGAGCTTGGTGTCGAGCTGGAGCGCGGTGACGAAGTCCCGGGTGCCGGCGACCTTGAAGTCCATGTCGCCGAACGCGTCCTCGGCGCCGAGGATGTCGGTCAGCGTCACGTACTGGGTCTTGCCCTCGACCTCGTCGGAGATGAGGCCCATGGCGATGCCGGCGACCGGCGCCTTCAGCGGCACACCGGCCGACAGCAGGCCCAGCGTCGAGGCGCAGACCGAACCCATCGACGTGGAGCCGTTGGAGCCGAGCGCCTCGGAGACCTGCCGGATGGCGTACGGGAACTCCTCGCGCGACGGCAGCACCGGGATCAGCGCCCGCTCCGCCAGCGCGCCGTGGCCGATCTCGCGCCGCTTCGGCGAGCCGACCCGGCCGGTCTCACCGGTCGAGTACGGCGGGAAGTTGTAGTTGTGCATGTAGCGCTTGCGGTTCTCCGGAGAGAGGGTGTCCACCATCTGCTCCATGCGCAGCATGTTCAGCGTGGTGACGCCCAGGATCTGGGTCTCGCCCCGCTCGAACAGGGCCGAGCCGTGCACCCGCGGCAGCACACCGACCTCGGCGGTCAGCGGACGGATGTCGCGCGGGCCGCGGCCGTCGATCCGGACCTGCTCGCGCAGCACCCGGTTGCGGACCTCGGACTTGGTCAGCGACCGGAAGGCGGCGCTGAGCTCCTTCTCCCGGCCCTCGAAGCGCGGACCGAGCTCCTCGGCGACCTTGGCCTTGACCCGGTCCAGGGCCTCCTCGCGGTCGTGCTTACCGGCGATCTGGAGGGCCTCGGCGACCTCGGCGCGGGCCAGGTCGGCCACCGCCTGGTAGGCGTCGTCCTGGTAGTCCAGGAAGACCGGGAACTCGGCGACCGGCTTGGCGGCCACCTCGGCCAGCTCGCTCTGCGCGCGGCACAGCTCGCGGATCGCCGGCTTCGCGGCCTCCAGGCCGCTGGCCACGATCTCCTCGGTCGGGGCGGTGGCACCGCCCGCGATCAGGGTCACGGCGTTCGGCGTCGCCTCGGCCTCGACCATCATGATCGCGACGTCGCCGTCCGGCAGCGAGCGGCCGGCCACGACCATGTCGAAGGTGGCGCGGGCCAGCTCCTCCAGGGTCGGGAAGGCGACCCACTGGCCGTCGACGTGCGCGACCCGGGTCGCCCCGATCGGGCCGGAGAACGGCAGGCCGGAGAGCTTGGTCGACATCGAGGCGGCGTTGATCGCCACCACGTCGTACGGGTGCTGCGGGTCGAGCGCGAGGACGGTCTCGACGACCTGGACCTCGTTGCGCAGGCCCTTGACGAACGACGGGCGCAGCGGCCGGTCGATCAGCCGGCAGGTGAGGATCGCGTCCTCGCTGGGACGGCCCTCGCGGCGGAAGAACGAACCGGGGATCCGGCCCGCGGCGTACATCCGCTCCTCGACGTCGACGGTCAGCGGGAAGAAGTCGAACTGCTCCTTCGGCTGCTTGCCGGCGGTGGTGGCGGAGAGGACGACCGTCTCGCCCAGCTGGGCGATGACGGAGCCGGCGGCCTGGCGGGCCAGCCGACCGGTGGAGAAGGTGATCTCACGGGTGCCGAAGGACCCGTTGTCGATCACGGCGGTGCGGGATTCGGTGCCGAGGTTGGTCTCGGTCATGGTGCTGTCGTACTCCTTCGCGTCGGGGGCCCACGACACGGGGAGCTGCTCAGACGGCCGGTCTTCGATCGAAGCGCCCGGGTGGCCGGCATGATGCCGGGGTGCCCGGAGGCCACTACCGGAGACCGGTACGCTGACCGGCTCCCTACTCGGGTCGTCGCGCGGCCCTGTTTTCTTGTGGTACCGGAACGGGGGAGCGGCCCGCAGGCCACTCCCCCGTCACGTCACCGGCGCAGACCGAGCCGCTCGATGAGCGACCGGTAGCGGCTGATGTCCTTCTTCTGGACGTAGTTGAGCAGCCGACGGCGACGGCCGACCAGCAGCAGCAGCCCACGGCGGCTGTGGTGGTCGTGCTTGTGCACCTTCAGGTGCTCGGTGAGCTCCGCGATCCGCTTGGTGAGGACCGCGACCTGCACCTCCGGCGAACCGGTGTCGCCCTCGGCGGTCGCGTACTCCGCGCGGATCTTGGCCTTGGCTTCCTGGTCGAGCGCCATGTTCTCCCTGTTTCGATGGGTTGATCACTGGTGTCCGTCGTCGGGGTCCGGAGGACCGGAGACGGACGAACCTCGCACCCGCGGCGTCGTGCAGGCACGCGAGGCCCCACGTCGGTCAGTCGACGTCCCCGCCAGACTACCAGCCCACGGCGGAAGCGCCCGGCGAAGGGCCGCGAGGCGGGCCGTTTCGCCCTCAGCCGAGGGCGCGGCGGGTACGCTCCACGTCCTCGGCGATCTGGGCGACCAGCGGCTCGATCGACTCGTACCGGCGCTGCTCACGCAGGTGCGCCACGAAGTCCAGGGCCAGCCGCTCGCCGTACAGGTCGCCGCTGAAGTCCAGCGCGTACGCCTCCACCCGGCGCTCCCGCCCGGAGAAGGTCGGATTGGTGCCGATCGAGACCGCCGCCGCGAGCGGCTCCCGGTGACCCCGGCGGACCAGCCGGGCGGCGTACACCCCGTCGCCGGGAACCGCCGCGTACCGGTGGCAGAGCAGGTTGGCCGTCGGGTATCCCAGCTCCCGGCCGCGTTGGTCGCCGCGGACCACCACGCCCTCCACGCGGTGCGGGCGGCCCAGCGCGGCGGCCGCCGCGGTCACGTCGCCCGCGTCGACGCAGGAGCGGATGTACGTCGAGGAGAAGACCGTCCCGGCCTCCGCCACCAGCGGGCCGCCCTCGACCCCGAACCCGAAGGTGCGGCCGAGCCGCTCCAGCAGGGCCACGTCGCCGGCCGCCCGGTGCCCGAAACGGAAGTTGTCGCCGACCACCACCAGCGCGGCGTGCAGATGCTCGACCAGGATGTCGTGCACGAACGCCTCGGCCGGCAGCCGGGAGAACTCCGGGGTGAACGGCACCACACACAGCACGTCGACGCCGAGCGCCTCGATCAGCTCCGCCTTGCGGGCCGGCTCGGTCAGTACCGCCGGGTGCGAGCCGGGGCGGACCACCTCCGCCGGGTGCGGGTCGAAGGTCACCACCACGGACTTCACGCCCAGTTCGCGGGCGCGGGCCACGGCGTGACCGATGGTCGCCTGGTGACCCTTGTGCACCCCGTCGAAGACTCCGATGGTGACGACCGAGCGCCCCCAGCCACCGGGCGCCGCCTCGTATCCCCGCCACCGCTGCATGCCGCTCCTCCCCTGCTAGCCATCGGCCGCGCCGGACGGCGGACCGAACTGTCCGCCGGCCCCGGCCGCCGGACGGTGCCCGGCCGTCAGGCCGGGGCGAGCACGATCTCCGCGCGGGCCCGACCGTCCCGCTCGCTGACGATAGCGATGAGGCCACCACCGGGACCGAAGACGGCGTACGGCCCGGGGATGCCGGCGGCTTCCAGCGGCCCGCCGTGCGACAGGATCCTCGCCTCGTCGGCGGTGGCGTCCCGGCGCGGGAAGAACCGGTCGGCGGCCGCCTCGAGGGGCAGGTTCACCACCTCGGGCGCGCGCTGCTCCAGCTCGTCGAGGGTGGCCGCCTCGGCCAGGGTGAACCCGCCCACCGCGGTGCGCCGCAGCGCGGTCAGGTGGCCGCCCACCCCGAGCGCCAGCCCCGCGTCACGGGCGATGGCCCGGATGTACGTGCCGGACGAGCAGGTGACATCCACGTCCACGTCCACCACGTCCGGCTGGTCCCGGCGGATGGCGAGGACGTCCAGCCGGGCGATGGTGACCCGGCGGGCCGGCAGCTCGACGCTCTCCCCCTCGCGCACCCGCTTGTACGCCCGCCGGCCGTTGATCTTGATGGCGCTGACCGCGCTGGGCACCTGGTCGACCTCGCCGGTGAGCGCGGCCAGTGCCGCGCGGATCGCCTCGTCGGTCACCGCGCCGGCCGGCGTGGTGGCGATCACGTCGCCCTCCGCGTCGTCGGTGACGGTGGCCTGACCCAGCCGGATCGTCGCGGCGTAGCTCTTGCCGGCGCCGATCACGTAGGTGAGCAGCCGGGTCGCCCGGCCCACCCCGATCACCAGCACCCCGGTGGCCATCGGGTCCAGCGTGCCGCCGTGCCCCACCCGCCGGGTCCGCGCCAGCCGCCGGATCCGCGCCACGACGTCGTGCGACGTCATGCCGCCGGGCTTGTCGACCACGATCAGACCGTCTGTGCTCACGCCCGCCAAGCCTGCCAGACGGCCGGACG
Source organism: Micromonospora sp. (assembly GCA_049791715.1). Classification (GTDB taxonomy): domain Bacteria; phylum Actinomycetota; class Actinomycetes; order Mycobacteriales; family Micromonosporaceae; genus Micromonospora. The sequence continues at coordinate 1,023 of JBARAE010000953.1, read as the reverse complement.
GGCGCGCGGACCGGCACCGCGCGGCACGGTGCCGGACATCCACGACCCGGGCTGGCCTTCGGCGACGGCACGGACTGCTGACGGGTCGACGGATCAGTCACCCTGACCGGCTCAACGGAACAGCAGGTCCAGGTGGCGGTCGACGGCGTCCATCGCCCGCCGCTCGGTGAGCTGACCGAGCAGCAGGGGCGCACGAAGCCCGTCGATCAGCGCGTACAGCCCGACCGCCGCTGGGGCGGGGTCGATTCCGTCGCGCAGTTCGCCCGCCTCCCGCAGACCGGTCAGGTGGCGGGTGAAGAAGTCGATCGCGGCTGCGTACCCGCGCCCGATCACCTCCCCGGCGACCGGGTCGACGGCGGCCACGCCGAGGAACGCGAGCGCCACGCGCGCGTCGGCGGCGAGGCGCTGGCCCGGCGGATCCCGGGCGCCCGGTTCATCAGCTACCCGGGAATGGGCCACGACCTGCCTGAACGTCTCTGGCCGGCAATCGCGGACGACATCGCCACCCTGTCCCGGCGCGCCAGCGTGCAGCGGCATCCTGTGGTGGGTGGCAGCAGGGAGGCGTCATGACCGTGCGGTACGCGACCGACCGGCGACCGGGGCGCGCGCCTCAGCGCACCGCGCCGACCACCGCCCAGCCGCCGGAGCGCAGTCGCAGCAGCAGGGCGACCAGCCGGAGCACCACGAAGAGCGTCAGCCCGGCCCAGATCCCGCCCAGCCCCAGATCCAGCCCGTAGGCGAGCCAGATCGCCGGGAGGAATCCGCCCAGCGCCGCCACGATGGTGAGGTTGCGCAGGTAGCGGACGTCCCCGGCGCCGATCAGCACGCCGTCGAGGGCGAAGACCACGCCGCCGATGGGCTGCAGGGCGACGAACCACGGCCAGGCCACCATGGCCTGCTCGCGGACCTGGGCGTCGGAGCTGAACCAGGACGGGACGACGCCCGCGCCGGCGGCGATCAGCACCGCGAAGGCGACGCCGCAGGCCCCGCCGAGCAGCGCGATCCGGCGGGCGAGGGCCCGGG
>JBARAE010000952.1:0-13496 GCA_049791715.1 Micromonospora sp. | reverse complement strand
AGGTCGTTCGGCTGGTGAGGCGCTCCACCTTGTCCCCGTCCGGGGAGGCTGGACGGTCTGGCGACTGCCCGACGAGGAGATCCGCTCTTAGCCGCCCTGCCCGCACAGCAACACAGCCCGGTCGTGCCAGGCGGTACCGATGTACGCCATGGGGTAGCTCACCTCACGGGTTCGTTGGTCGGCCGTCTCAACCGACAGTCGCATCGGCACCGGATCAGGCTTGACGGAGCAGTGAACGACAACGTGGACATCCACCACGCCTACCTCTCCAGGACGCAGCCGGCGAAACTGTGTGGTGGCATCGATCACCGTGCCGGGCAATCGTGCTCCGACCGTGCGAACCGTAATCGGCTGTGGGCCGGCGTTGACCACCGTCAGTTGCGCCTCGAACCGGGCGATACTGCCGACGATTTCACCGCCGTCGCCTGCCGAGCTGGCTATGACGACAACCGCGACAGTGGCAGCCCGCGTTCGTGCGTCGCGTGAGCCCTGCACCTCGGCTATGCCGATACCGCCGACCGCTACGCCAAGGACGAACGCCCCGATGGTGTAGGCGCTCGTCGCTCGGTTGATCAGTCTGCGGCGTCGCGGACCCTCATCCGGCCTGACGCGTCCGTGGCCACGGTCACCAAGGTCGATGATCGGATGCTCCGCCGTCATTCCGACAGCATGGCGGCATGGGCCATCCGTGGGCCAGTAACCGTGGCGTGCAGCGGGCACGAACGAGCGTGAGATGCGACCGGGCCGACCGCCGCCCACAGGCGTTTCGGGCATCGCGACCGGTTGAGCGCGCTCTTCCAAACTGACGGTGCGACCAGCCCTGGAGCCCCGTTATCGCCGCGAGTCCTCGGCCTCAGCCTGCTCGCGTAGCTGCTGCCGCTTGAGGTCCACGCGCCATCGCTCGTGCTCCTGCAACACTGAACTCACGCCAAGCAGGGCGAGACAGACGATGAAGCAGGCGAACGCGACCAGGGCGACGATCAGCGAGCGTCCGCCGTCGCCAGCAACCAGCAGTATCAGTCCGCCAAGGCCGGACGTGACCATGAGTGCGGCCAAGCCCCGATGCTCCGGTGGGTCTACCTGCATGCCGGGGTCTCCTCACTCGTGGTCGGCTCATACTGTCGGCCAGCAACGAACGACGCAAGAAGCAGTCCCCCTCCGGTGCGACGTCAGCCGCCGGGCCTCGCTGACCTTGACGACTCCGGCCGGCCCAGTCCGCATCTGGTCCGCAAGAGGCCGGTGGATGGCGGGGGAGTGGTGTGAGATGTCGAGAGGCGTTTCCGCTGCCTGGCCCCCATGCGCCCAGGTCTGCAGGGCAGGCAGTTTGATCTCATAATCCCTCGGTCGCGGGCTTGAGTTCCGCCCGCCCCACCAGGCAATAGCCCTGCACGGCTGGCCGCGGCGGGCCCTATCGACCGATTCCCGTGGCACAGCTACGCGGCTAGCGTTCCGCGTATGCCCCCCTCTCAGACGCCTCGACCATTGATCCCGCCCGACGGTCCCGCCGGGACACCCCTCGTCATGCCAGGGGGCGGCCGTTCTGCCCCCGTTTCCTATCGAGCGGTGTACGTGTTGGCGAGCCTGGCGACGTTGTGTTGGGTGGGCGCGGGATACGGCGGCTGGCTGATCTTTCTCGGCCGCGACATGGTCGAGGGCCTGCTGAGCTTCGTCGGACTCCTCTGGCTCGCCGCGTTCGAGATGTTCGCGTTGCTGTTCACCGTCACCACGGCTTTCGAGTTGCGCCGGCGCACCTCGCCTCGTGCGGCCCTGGTGGCCGGTCTGGTCGCGGTCGCCGGGGTTGTCGTGACGATCGCGTTCGTGCTCTGGGTCCCAACGGCGGCAAGTCAGACGGGCTCGTAGCGAGGCTCGACGCGAAGCTCGGCGATGGCACCGCCCCGACGGCGTGCCCGTCACGTGCCCGATGGGACGGGACCCGAGGGTCAACGGCGGTCAGCTCCTGGGCATGACGGCCGGTTATGGCGGCGCAGGTCAAGCCTGCTCACCGCCCCGCGACTACCAGCCGTGTCCACACTTCCTAAACCGTGATGCTGAGCGGGGGTCAGGTGACCCCAGCTTGACCCCAGCGGAGCGCAACGCCGCGCCGTCCCAGGAACGTCAGCAGCAAGCCGGCGGCGAGGTGATCGGCACCGGCGCCCGCCACGCTCGCTCCTACGGATCAGAGGGTCTGGCTTGGGAGCCATGCGTGTGAGCCACCGGGGCGAACGGAACCGGACGCGCCCGGACCGATTCAGTTGCCGAGCGCGCGGCGACCAGGGCGACGCGGACGTTGCCGAACGGCTGCGGAGTGGTCTTGGGAATCTACGGATCAGAAGGTCAGCGCCGGCCGGTCGTACAGCCATCCGTACAGCCAAGGAAAGCCGCAACGGACGACGACGCCCGACAACCACGGACAGGCTGACCAGAGGCACGACCGCCTGACCAGCCATCCGCGATCTTCTCTTAATCCGCGGGTTCGGGGTTCGAGTCCCTGGCGGCGCACCAGCAATCATCTGGGCATCCACCCCTCACGGGTGGGTGCCCAGCTGTCGTTTCGGCGCGAGTGACAGCAACGGCGACAGCAACGGTGTCAATCGTCACCGGCATCACCCGCCTCCTCCGGGTCGCCGAGCGCGGTGTCCATGTGGCCCGCCGCCTCCTGCTGCATTGCCGGCTGACGTGCCCGTAAATGTTCATGGTCACCGCGATCTGGCTGTGGCCCAGGATGTCCATGACAACCCGTGCTGACACACCAGCGGTCAGCAGGAGGGCGGCGCAGGTGTGCCGCAAGTCATGGGACCGGATCTGCCGCACACCGGCCCGTGCGATCAACCGGGCGAACGCGGTGTTCAGGTTGCGCGGCTCGACATGGCGGACCGGTGGCAGTCGTGAAGACAAGCCCCGTCTGCTGCCACTGACCGTCGGCAAGCTTGCGCTCCTGCTTCTGAGTGCGGTGCCGATTCAGCGCTTGGACCACGACGGCCGGCATCGTCAGGACGCGACGAGAACGGCGCGACTTGGGCGGGCCGAACACCACACCGTCGCCGCGAACGCGCTGCAATGTCTGCCACACCCGCAACTGTCCCGCGTCCAGATCGACATCCGACCACCGCAGGCCGAGGAGCTCCCCGCGTCGCAGACCAAGGGCCAGCGCTACGACGAACAGGGCGTGCAGCCGGTGTTCCTTTGCCGCCGACAGGAACAAGCGGGTCTCGGCCTCGGTCCAGGGGTGAATCTCCTCCCGGTCCGGGGCGGGTGCTTGCACAACCGAGCGACGTTGCGGGCTAGCAGCTCCTCGCGCACGGCCTGGCCGAGCATCGCCCGCAGCACGGCGCGAACCTGCTGAACTGTTCGCGCCGACACCTTGGGTCGTTCGTCCTCGGGCTGATCCTTGCGGCCGGCGGTACGCATTGCCGCCGCCTTTGCGAGCATGAGCCGAACGTCAGCTGGGGTTAGGGCCGTGAGCCGCCTCTTTCCGGTAGCTGGCACCACGTAGCGCGCGACCAACGACGCTCGCGGATGTGGCAGCCGAGCAGTAAGCCATGGGAGTTGTTGCGGCAGAAGGTTCCGCGTCTGCGAGTGGCGGCACCGCACCAGGCGGGGTGGAGAAGCGACCAGATGACGACTCCGGCGGACAAGAGGTAGAGCAGCTCCGGTCCGCGTTGCCGGTCCACCAGATGGCCAGCAGAAGTAGAAGAACCACCAGGCCCCAGTAACGACGAAGGATCTTCATGGTCGACGGGTATCGGATCGACGACTGTGAGTGAAGACTCCAGACGGATGTTTGCCTCTTGGGTAGCGGTGCGGTCCGAAGGATGTTCTTGGGCCGTCCTGGGCCGTGAGCGGGCCGTCAAAGGACGACCAATACTGACTGACCGCGACCAGCAACACTCGAAGAAGGAACAGGTCAGCCACCACGTGACGGCGGCTGACCTCGAGGGCGATGGACGACCCGACCTATACGTCGGATTCTGGGTCCGGTGCGTACAGGGCGCCCTGGGGCTAGGACGGTGGCAGTGGCGGCGACAGTGCTCGACAAGGCCGTTACGTCGGTGATCGGTTTCGCTGGGCGGCGGCTGCGGGTCGTCGTGGCGGTCGTCCTGGGCAGTCTCCTGTTCGGTGGTGGACTCCTGCTCTCGGCCCGGCTAAACGCGGCAATCGACGAGAGGGTGCGCGTCGGCGTCGAGACGACCGGCCGAGTCGTCCACGTGAAGCGATACCAAATTGGGCGCTCGACCATGGTGACGAGGTTGACCGTGGACTACGCCCTCAACGGTGCGCGGCACCGGGAAATGCTCTCCAGCGAACTCGATGAGGTCCGGTATCGCGACGGAGACGTGGTGAGGCTGCACGTCGATCGAACGGATGCGACCAAAGCTGCTACAGCCGAGGGATACGCGACGGAGGATCTGCTTCTCCAGTTGCCCACTTTCCTTGAAGCCGCCGGAATCATCATGATCATGCTGGCTCTCGCTCGGCTCAGACGCCGGGGGCGAGCATCGCCACTTGGTTCAGGTTGAGACTCCTGGTTGGGTTGCCTCAGCTGGGCTGCGGGCCAACCCCTGCAACTGGCTGACGGCGGGGTCGGGGCTGAGCCGTGTTGTCTGCCGTCGCCCGCGCGCTGCTGCACTTTCAGGTCCCACTTGCGTAGGGCCCTTAGAATCCGGGTGCGTAGAGCCGCCTGTCGTCTGCGTCGACAGCAGCCTGCCCGTACGGGGACACCCGCTACAGGACGGCTGCGAACAGCCAAGTCGGCATGTGGCCACACGGCCGCCCCAGGTGAACCGGTGAGATCGAGGCATGGGATAGTACTCAGCCGAGTCGATGCGAGCCAGCACGATCGCGATATACGATCCGCCGGTGAATCGATCTCTCGCCGCGTGCCTGCTCGGCGCCACCCTGCTTCTGACCGCGTGTACCGACGAGAAGCCGGCAGCAAGCCGGCCCACCCCCGACAAGTACACCCGGGGTGGTTGTGCTGGGGTGGCACGCCTGGTGGAGGAGAACGATCGTTACTACGCCTCGAACGGCACCGTTGGGGCCCGGGCCGCCAATTCGACGGACCCCGCTGTCAGCGCGGCCGGCCGGACGTTGGTGTTGACGGTGAAAGAGGCTGGCGACCTGGACGTGGGCAGCCATGGCAAGGCGGACATGACACAGGCGGAAGCCCGGATCGCCGACGCTCAGCAGAAGCTGATGACGGCTTGCCGTGAACTGCTGGGCGAGGTGCCCTGGTCGTGATCCCCACGCTTCTCAGCATGCCTCGGAGCAGCGACTCGGAGACGAGCGTGGTCGAGACGGGTCGACGAGCCATCTCCGGTTTCGTCGGCAGGGTCACCTCGACCAGGAGGCCACAACAGGCGGCAAGCTGACATCACCCGTTGACATCACGGTGGCGCCGTGGCCTGAACGCGGTGCGATCTCTTCAAAGCCGGCGCCATAGTGAGCGGCTGGCCTGCCAGGATGCGATGACCGCCGTGGCCAACGGTCGACGAGACGAGGGAGGTGCCAGCGTGCCGGTAGGGATCGCGGTCAGCGTTCTGGTCAACGGCGAGCGAGTGGACCCGGCCGACGTGCTAGGTGCGGTGACGCCGCTGGCGCGCGAGAACGGCGTCGCCGTGGAGAGGTCTGCGTCAATCCTGCTGCTGACTGCCGACGAGGTCGGATCGCTGGCGGCGCTCGCTGAACCGCTTGCAGCCTGGTGGCAGGGTCACGGCCCAACCGAGGGCGACCGCAAGGTGGCTCTCCAGTTCGCCGGCCAATACGGGGTAAGCGAAATGACGTACTGCCGTCCCGAGCTGGCGGTGGAGATGGTGGGGGACACCATCCTCATCGAAAGTGGTCCCGTCTACGGGCCTGGTGAACGCCCAGGGGTCGTTCGTCGAGTCGCTGCCCAACTGGTACGACCCTTCCGGACCGGCTTTACTGCTACGCAGGTGCAGGTGGTTGAGGAATACGGCGTCCTCACGGTGACACTGGTCGGCCGCGAGTGGGACGACACGCCGCGCAGCCTGGAGTTCCAGGCCTGCGATCCGACCTACAAGCAATACGACCCGGACGACGACGAAGGCCTGTGCATGCTTACCGAGGCACATGCACCCAATTGGAACGGACTGCTCGCGCTCCGATTGGCCCGCGGCTCACTACGCGTGCGGCTTACCGAAGAGGCAGCCAAGGAACTAGGCCTGCGCTCACCGGCGCTCAACGTTCGGCTACGGCTCGATCCGGCCGAACTGGCGGCACTGCGCGTAGGGCTCGGCCGAGCGTTCACGCTCACTGCCGCACACGTCACCCCGACGCTCGACCTAGATGATCCGAACGCCGACCGATGAACCTTGTAGAGACCGACGACGAACGGGAGGCTTCGGCCGGCAGCGGCAGCGGCAGCGGCACCGGCCCGCCGTGGGTTTACGTCTGGGCACCGGGGCCGACCTCTAGATCAGGATGGTCGGGCGCCGCCCTGCCTTCGTCTCACTTGTCGTCTCGTTCGCTAGCGTACGGGGGCCACCGTAGACGAACGGCCGGTCGAGTTGGCCCGAGGTGGCGAACCGATCCGATCAAGCGCGTATGGGGCTGAGCAGTAGTCTCCTTGCGTGGCTGAGGGGACATGGATCCCGGAGTGGTGCATTGTGGGCAACCTACTGCCGTACCCGTACAGCTCGGATGGGCCGCATGCGGACTTCCGCAGTCAGAAGATCTATCCGGCCGGGGCGAGGCTCTACGTGGTCGGCGGCTTCGCTGGGATGGGGCACGAGACGATCACCGTCATCGGGTACGCCCACGGTCGGCGCCGACCGGTGACGGCGCACATCAAGGCGAAGTATGTGGGCAACTGGCGGGCGCGGTTGGTTTACCGGCCTGTCATCCTCCGCGCGATCCCCGACGCTGAACGTGAGCAGAGCACATGCCATCGCTGGCTGATCCCATGCCACGGAGGCGACCGGAGGGTCGAGTATCAACCGAGCGAGCCGGAGTACGGCGATCATCTGGCTCACGTCGCCGCCGGCTTTCAGCGAACTCTTCATGGCGGCCGGTGAGGTGGACCCAATGGGCGGGCGACCGAGGGGCGTACCTCTTCACGCCAGGTCAGGGGTAGAAGCTAGGCGACATACACGACGCCAAGGTCAACGCGAACACCGCGTCGAGGACGGATGGCAGGCACAGCCATGCCAACAGGCCCGACCGCTGAGGATTCCGCCGTATCTCGCGGGTGCCCGGCGGGCAGAGGCGGCGGTCCAAATCCGGCTTGAAATACTGCGACAGCGCCCATTTCAGCCCGCTGGCCAGAACCATGCCCAGGGTGAACATGCCCAGGGTTGCGGCCACCGTCATGATGGTTTCGAACACCGTCGGGGACGGTGAGTCCCGTCGACGTTGTGCGGCAAGGATGTAGACGGCCAGCGGGACCATGGCCAACCCGAACCACGCCTCAGTGCGGAACAGGTTGGCCATCTCGGCGTCCCCGCCGCTGGGCGGCCGGTCCCGAGCGTGGCCGCGTACCTCCTGCAGCGTCCACACGAACCGCTTGTCCTGATTCGCCAGGCGCACCAACAGTGGAGCGGTCAGGACCACCGCGAATCGCCCCAGGTCCCACAGCTGCCGGCGCACTCGTCCACCGCTGCGGTCGTCGGCCATCAGCAGATCATCCGGTCACGATGCATCTCACTATTCTCGTTACTGAGCGCCAGTAACGGGTGCCCGGCCACCAGGACCGCGAAGCCGTGGCCGGCGAGACATCGATAAGTCCCAAGCTGCCAATCTGGGAGCCACGCGTGGGAGCCACCGGGGCGGACTGGACGGGACGGGACGGGACCCATCGAGTTGCCGAGCGCTTGTCCGCCGCGGCGAACTGCCAGAGCACCGCTACGAAGGCAGGAAACGGCAGCTTAAAGACGGCGCGTCACGACAGCAGACAGGATGTCTTCGTGCTCGACGGGACGGCATGGCAGCCGATGACAGCATGCGATGCGCGGCTTCCAGCGTTCGGGACGAAGGCCAACTCCGCCAGCACGAGGGCGGCCGACGACGACGACGCCGGCGCCGGCTCCTGAACCGTGGAAACAGGTTGCGGCGTTACTTCTTCCCCTGAACGTGTGTTGGCCTCCGGCGGTGTTTCCACCCGTAGATGAACGCAGCCAGAACAAGGATTGCCAGCGCGGCGGCGACCCATGCCGCGATTTCGAACCGGTGCTCGAACGCGAGGGATTCCGCGTACTCCTGCTGGATGGCCCCAGGCATCGGGTCCTGATCAGGCAGGGTGATTCCGTTCCAGAACGTAAGATCCATTGACCCCTTCAACCGATTCTTGTCGCAGCCCCACGACCTCGGATGCAAGCTCAACCCACCTCCCCACCGCAGGTTCACACCGGAGCAGTCAACGTGCCCGATGCGTGCCCGATGCGACGGTCAACACGGGGCTACGGCGGCAGCCCGGCTCCGATGGCCTGAACGCTCGGTGCTCAGTTCCCACCCTGACTGGCTACTCGCGGTGTAGATCAATCCCATTCCAAGCTGAAAGTGTCATACGCGCTGGTAGGCTGACGCGGCTCGCGCGAGAGGTGGGGTCTGCCTGGTGCTCTGGATGGTGCTGCGTAGGTTGGTCGCGGTGGTGGCCATCTGCACGGTGACCGCGTGCGGTTCTTCAACGGGTCATACAGCGGATCGATCAGCGCGCGAAACGATCCCGTCCACGGCTCAGGCGACGAGCTCGGCCGCAGCCGCGAAGCCGGCTCCCCCCGCGGTTCCGGCGACCGGCGGACCCGGCTACTCCGCGACGCTGTCCGCACGCTTGCTGGACACGGACTCACTGCCGCCGGGATTCACTGTGGAGATCGCGACAGCCATGCCGGCGGATGCTGGAGATCAACGTCCAGGCGACGACGTGTCCTGTTCGGACAGCATGATCCCGCTGCTGTCGGCCACGCGGCTGACCGGGACTCCGTCAACGATGGCCGCAGCCACCCTCAGCTTTGACGCCGGTCCCGATGAGTTCTGGGTGGGAAACGAATTCCTCAGGATTTACGCCGATGACGGTGCACGACGAGCAATGACCGACCTGCGAACCTTCATCGACCGTTGCCCCACCCTCGTCGTGTCGTCCGGCCTTGGCATCGGCGACAGGTACCGCTTCGCAGTGGCACCAGGGCCGCGGCTGGGCGATGACAGTATTCACGTCAGCTGCAGCACGACGTCCGATTCTGGCCCGCTGGAATGGGACAGCGTACTCGTCCGGATCGGAACCGCTCTGGTGGTCGTCCAGGAGCAGGGCAACAAGCCGGGCGGCGACAGATACCTCACCCAGCTCGCCGAAGCTGCGCTCCGCAGGTTCCAGACGACCGGATCCTGAACGGCCTTGCGGGCCCCTGAGGCCAAGGCCGTTTGCGAACCGAGTGGCGGGACGAGGCCGTCGCCGTCTACCGGCAAGAGCATCCCAGCCGCGTGACCGTGCTCGAGGTGAGCGACACAGCCGGACACTGCCGCACGGCACGCACAGAGCTCAGACGAAGTAGCCCGAGGCATGCGCGAGATGGACCCTTATGGGCCATTTCCAGACAGCCGGGGTGACGCGCCAGCGGCATGTTCCTCTTGTAAGCGAAATGTCGGGCAGCAGTTAGGCAGCAAGTACCAGCCAACGAACGCCAGCGTTGGTCAGCGTCGTCACCGGCTCGGACCTGTACGCAGCAGCGGTAGATGCCGGAGTCGTCGAACACGCCGAAGAATCTGCGCCCGCGCAGCGACCCGAGCACCGTCTCCAGGTGGTCCCAGGCTGGCCCGATCTCGTCGGACCCGTCCTTGGCGGCCACGAACATGATCGGCGTCTCGGTGCGCTCGACCCGTCTGATCGGTAGTTGCATCTTCGGCCTTCCTTTGACGTGTGGTCTCGACGCATAGAAGCTACTGAAGACGTCAGACGCGGTGGTGTCCGGTGAGCTAGATGTCTGTGGTACGGACGTCGGTCCCGCGCCGTGAGGGTTTTGGTTTTCCGGTTTCGCCCCCGCCCTCACCGCCGCCGCCTCCTGAAGGGACGTATCGTCCGCTCACCGTGATGGAGGTCGGGGACCAACGGCTGGCCCGGCGGCTGTCGCCGGCGCCCAGATCGAGGGCGTCATGCACGCGGCAACAGGGACGCCAGTGCAGCGGCTGCACCCCAGCGTGACCGGCAGCGCCGCTGACATGTTCGGCCGATTCCTCTGCTGGCCCGTCCGGCACACCTGCGTCTACCGGTCGCGGCGACCACGAGCGTCATCACCGAGGAGACCTCTCCGTGAAAGGCGTGGCGAGATCGATCAGGAATCGAGAAGTGCGGGCGTGGACTCGCACCTAGCGTGGTCGCCATGGACATCACCATTCACACGACCTTCCTCCCGCATGTCGACCCGGACGCCTCCCTGGCCTTCTACCGCGACGTCCTCGGTTTCGAGGTCCGCAACGATGTCGGACAGGGCAAGATGCGTTGGATCACGGTCGGCCCCGTCGACCAGCCCGACACGTCCATCCTCCTGGCGCCGCCGGCCGTCGACCCTGGGGTCACCGAGGACGAGCGCCGCACCATCTCGGAGATGATGGCCAAGGGCACCTACGGCTGGATCCTGCTGGCGACCCGGGACCTCGACGGCACCTTCGAGAAGCTGCAGGCCGGCGACGCCGAGGTGGTCCAGGAGCCGACAGAGCAGCCGTACGGCATCCGTGACTGCGCCTTCCGCGATCCGGCGGGCAACCTGGTCCGCATCCAGGAGCTTCGCTGAGCCGTACGGTCGTCGACTCGGCCACGAGGGCCGGTGCCACCGAGCACCTCGCCGCCTGCTCGGCGGGTCACCCGGTGTTCGCGGACCTGCGATGAAGGGAGTCCTCTCATGTGTCACCCCCCGTGGGGGCGCGCACTCACCGCGGCGCAGCACCTGAACGACCTCGCGCGACTGCGCCGGGTCCGCGACCGGATCGACCGGGAGTACGCGCAACCGCTCAACGTCGAGGCGCTCGCGCGCGGTGTGCACATGTCGGCCGGGCACCTCAGCCGCCAGTTCCGGTCGGCCTACGGCGAGTCGCCGTACGCATACCTGATGACTCGTCGCATCGAGCGCGCGACGGCGCTGCTGCGTCGCGGCGACCTCAGCGTCACCGAAGTCTGCTTCGCGGTCGGCTGCTCATCGCTGGGCACCTTCAGCACCCGCTTCACCGAGCTGGTCGGCATGCCGCCCAGCGCCTACCGGCGCCGCGCAACTCAAGCTGCGGCGGGGATGCCGGCGTGTGTGGCGAAACAGGTGACCCGACCGGTCAGGAATCAAGAAGCGCCCGTCGCCGAGCCGTACATAGCGTGACGGCCATGGCATCCATCGAATCCGTCATCCTCGAGGTGGTCGACCCCACGGCCGCCAACCGCTTCTACACTGCCGCCTTCGGTCTGGACACGCAGATACGCCTGCGAGCCTCGGAGGCGCCGACGACCGGCTTCCGTGGGTTCACGCTGGGACTCACGGTGTCCCAGCCGGCCACCGTCAACGGCCTCATCGGCGCTGCCCTGGACGCCGGCGCCACGCCGCTGAGGCCCGCTATGAAGTCGCTCTGGGGCTACGGGGGAGTCGTACAAGCCCCCGACGGGACGATCTGCAAGGTCGCGACCTCGGCGAAGAAGGACACCGGCCCGGCCACCCGGCAGATCGACGAGATCGTGCTCCTGCTGGGAGTCGCGGACGTGGCCGCGAGCAAGCGGTTCTACGTCGAGCACGGCCTTGCCGTGGCGAAGAGCTTCGCCCGGATGTACGTCGAGTTCGCTGCCGGGTCGAGTCCCGTCAAGCTGGCGCTGTACCGGCGCCGTGCCCTTGCCAAGGACCTCGGCGTCGCTCCCGACGGCACCGGATCGCACCGGCTCGTGATCGGCGGCGATGCCGGTCCCTTCACCGACCCGGACGGGTTTGCCTGGGAGGCCGCATCGCTGGCATCCAGGCCCTGAGATGTCTGGTTTCCCTGGCCGCCGGCCACGAGACGGCCGCCGGGTGCACCGACTGATGACCGAAGGGAACCCTGCCCGGAGGAAGGGCTCTCCACGAAGCGACTGGAGGAATCATGACAGGCGCGCCGCCGCGTGGGCTTGAGGAGAGGCTGCGGGACACTCGGGCGAAGCTGGAGAGCGACATCGATCTCTGGGTCGCGACGTCGGGCTCCCCGGGCGGCGTCCACCTCATCCCGCTCTCGTACCTGTGGGACGGGACCACATTCCTCATCTCGACGCCGCGCGCCTCCGCCACCGGGTGCAACCTGCTCGCGGACGGCCGGGTGCGACTCAGCCTCGGGCCGACGCGCGACGTCGTCGTCATGGACGGCACCGCCGAGCCGGTGGACATCGCCGACCCCGGCCCGGAGACGGGCGACGCGTTCGCTACCAAGACCGGCTTTCCATGCCGGCCGACTGGGTGATCCTTCGCTGTACCAGTCACCACGCGCCGGTGGAGATCACCACGGCCCGCTCCACCGTCACGGGTTTCCTGTCCTGGCTCGAGGCAGCCCCTCCGGGGGCGGTCTCGCCGCGTCTGGCGTCCCAGGATTGGCCCGCCGCCTGTCCGCTCCACCTCCGGTCGCTTGCGCCGTCGGTGGTCACCGTTGGCGGGTGGGGCGGGCCGCGCCTTTGATCGACTCCGTTCACGGGATCTGGCGGTATCCGGGAGTCTGGGATACCGCTGTCTGCGTGACCTGGAGTGGATTTCGCCCCGTCGGCGCCCGCTCGGGTAGCGGGGGGTGGGGGTTCTGGGGTGCATGTCCGTTTGTCGACCAGGGCCGGCGCGGCGAGTGGAACGTCATGTAGGTCTCCCGGTTCCGGTGACGTCCATGGTGTTCCACGGACGAGGCGGGGCGTGCACGGCACCGTCCGCAGCCGGCCGGGCGTCCGGTTTGGGGGTGTGACCGGGGGCATCCCGGGGCCGGAATCGTGGCCGGGCCGGGGGCGTTACACATCCCCGACGGCCGAGGTAGCAGCCCTGCCCCCCGGCGGGATGCCGACCGGGATGGCCCGGGGCCGGAATGATGGCGGGCCGCCGGTGGTTACACATGGTCCCGGCGCCGCGAGCAGGCCCCCGCCCCGCGGTTCTCTGGCCGGAAGATTTTCCCCCCTTTGATCTTTTTGAGCGCCTGACGGTGCTTGCGCACGCCCTGACCCCCCCGTCGGGTGTGTGCCGACCCCCGAATGGAGCTTTCCCCCATGAACACGATGCTGCGTAAGAGCGTTCTTGGTGTTGCTGGTCTGGCGTTCGCCGGTGGTGTGTTCACCGGCCCGATGACCGCCCACGCCGCCCCGACCGTGGACGCCAAGCCGACCGCCGTCGCGGTCGTGCAGGCCGACAAGCCGGACACCGGCAAGCTGATCCCGCATGGTGTGCAGGGCGCGCAGTCCACGATCACCCTGAACGACGAGCAGACCGCCAACGCGAAGGCGATCATCGCCGCGACGAAGAAGGCCGGCCTCCCGGAGCGGGCCGCGGTCATCTCGATCGGCACCAGCCTGCAGG
>JBARAE010000951.1:0-10438 GCA_049791715.1 Micromonospora sp. | reverse complement strand
CCCCCGACGTGGCCGCGGCGCTGCGCCCGGTGCTCGCCCGGCTGCCCTGACCCGCCGTCGCCGCTGCCGCTTCCGGCGGCCGGCCGCACGGCTCGGGACCGCGGAGATCACCGGCGGAAGTAGGCTGGGGTCATGTGGCAGTCGGAGGTACGCGTCGACCTGGACGCGATCCGGGACAACGTGACCCGGTTGAAATCGGGCACCAGCGCCGAGCTGATGGCGGTGGTGAAGGCCGACGGGTACGGCCACGGCATGGTCCCGGCGGCCCGGGCCGCCCTGGACGCCGGGGCGGACTGGCTGGGCGTCTGCACGCTCGACGAGGCGCTGGCCCTGCGCGCCGCCGGGGTGACCGCGCCGGTGCTGGCCTGGCTGCTCACTCCCGGGCTGCCGCTGCACGACGGGGTGGCCGCCGGGGTGGATCTGGGCGCTGCCAGCCTGCCGCAGCTCGACGAGATGATCGAGGCGAGCCGCCGCGCGTACCGTCCGGCCCGGCTGCACCTGAAGATCGACACCGGGTTGTCCCGGGGCGGGGCAACGGTCGCCGACTGGCCCACCCTGTTGGAGGCCGCCGCGAAGGCCCAGGCCGAGGGCCTGGTCGAGGTGGTCGGGGTGTGGAGCCACTTCGTGTACGCCGACTCGCCCGGCCACCCGACCACCGACCGCCAGCTCGCCGTCTTCCACGAGGGGCTGGCCATGGTCGAGAAGGCGGGCCTGCGTCCGCGCTACCGCCACCTGGCGAACTCCGCCGCCACCCTGACCCGCCCGGACACCCACTTCGACCTGGTTCGCCCGGGGATCGCGATCTACGGCCTCTCCCCGGTGGCCGGGGAGACGTTCGGGCTGCGCCCGGCGATGACCGCGCGGGCCCGGGTGATGCTGACCAAGCGGGTCCCGGCCGGCACCGGCGTCTCGTACGGCCACACCTACCTCACCGAGCGGGAGGCGAACCTGGCGGTGGTGCCGCTGGGCTACGCCGACGGGGTGCCCCGGCACGCCTCCAACACCGGCCCGGTGCAGCTGGGCGGCAAGCGGCGGACGATCTCCGGCCGGGTCTGCATGGACCAGTTCGTGCTCGACTGCGGCGACGACGAGATCGCCGCCGGCGACGTCGCGACGCTCTTCGGCAGCGGGGCGGACGGCGAGCCCACCGCCGACGACTGGGCCGATGCGGTCGGCACGATCAACTACGAGATCGTCACCCGGTTCGGCGGGGTCCGGGTGTCCCGCGTCTACGACGGCGAGCGGCCGTGAGCGCGAGGACGCGCATTCCGGGGCGGCTCGCGTGGGACGCGGCCGAGCCGGAATGCGCGCATGAGCCGGGGTTGCGAGCCCCGCAGTCGCGAGCCGAGGCGGCACCGTGACTGAGCGGTTCCGCATCCCCCGGCCGCGGACCGCCGCGGGCAGGGTGGCCGGGGTGGTCGGCGCGGCAGTCGGCGTCGCCGCCGCCGGGCTCGCCGCGGGTGTGGTGAGTGAGCGTGTCCTGGTCCGCCGGCTCAAGGCCGACCCCACCGACCCGTACGCCCACGAGGTCTTCGGCCGGCAGCGGTACGACGAGTCGTACCGGTTGGAGATGCCGGACGGCACCGACATCCACGTGGAGGTGGTGGAGCCGACCCGTCCGGTCGCGGGCCACCCGACCGTGGTCCTGGTGCACGGCTTCTGCCTCGACATGGGGACCTTCCACTTCCAGCGCAAGATGCTCGCCGAGCGGGGCGACTACCGCGTCGTCGCGTACGACCAGCCGGGGCACGGCCGCTCCGGCCGCCTGGAGACCGGGGACTACGACCTGGCCGCGCTGGGCCGGACGCTGCGCCGGGTGATCGACCAGACGGCGCCGGAGGGGCCGCTGGTGCTGGTCGGCCACTCGATGGGCGGCATGACGATCATGGCGCTGGCCGAGCTCTACCCGGAGCTCTTCGGTGACCGGGTGGTCGGCACGGTACTGATGGCCACCTCAGGCGGGCTGCTCGCGGAGACGAAGCTGGTGGCACCCGCCCTGCTGGGTCGGGTCGGCGCGCCGGTGCTCTACATGGTCAGCAACGCCACCCGGTACGGCGGCACGGTGATCGACAAGGCCCGCAAGTCCACCGCCAACGTGGCCTGGCTGCTGACCCGCAAGTACGGGTTCGGCACCCCGAAGCCCAGCCCCGCGCTCGTCTCGTACGTGGAGACGATGAACTCGCGCACCTCGGCCGACACGGTGACCCGCTACCTGCGCACCCTCGCCACCCACTCCCGATTCCCGGCGCTGGCCGCGCTGGCCGGCACGCCGGTGCTGGTGATCGTCGGGGACAAGGACATGATCACGCCTGTGACGCACTCCGAGGAGATCGTCCGCCGGCTGCCGCACGCCGAGTTCGTCAAGATCAACGACAGTGGTCACGTGGTGATGCTGGAGCACGCCGACGAGGTCAATGCGGCGCTGGAACACTTCCTTGAAGAGCTGTGAGTCTGGAGAGCGTGTGACGGTCGTCGTGGAGCTGAAGACGGTCGACGACACCCACGAGTTCGGCCGCCGGCTGGCCGGGGTGCTGCGCGCCGGCGACCTGCTCCTGCTCAGCGGCCCACTCGGGGCCGGCAAGACCGCGCTGACCCAGGGCATCGGCGCCGGCCTCGGGGTACGCGGCGCGATCACCTCGCCGACCTTCGTGATCGCCCGGGTGCACCGGCCCGATCCGGCCAGGGGCGGGCGGGTGGCACTGGTGCACGCCGACGCGTACCGGCTGGGGGAGTCGGCGGACCCGCGCGCCGAGATCGACGACCTAGACCTGGACGCGTCGGTGGACGAGGCGGTGACCGTGGTCGAGTGGGGTGAGGGGATGGTGGAGCAGCTGGTCGACGCCCACCTGCGGGTGCGGATCGACCGGCGGGACGACGACACCCGGGTGGTGACGTTGGAACCGGTGGGTGGCGACTGGGCCGAGCGCCTCGCCACCCTCGACTGACGGCTGTCGTACCCGCTGCCTACAGTGCCCGGGACCGACCCGACCGGTGAAAGGTTGCCGATGCCCGACGACGCCCCCGCCCTCGACCTCTTGGCGCTGCTTCCCGACGCGTGGCGGGCCGCGCTCACCCCGCACCTCGACCCGGCCCGCACGGCGGCGCTGGCCGAGTTCGTCGCCGGTGAGTACGCGAGCCGGACGGTCTTCCCGCCGGTCGAGGACCTCTTCTCGGCGTACCGGCTGTGCGGGCCGCAGGAGTGCCGGGTGCTGATCCTCGGGCAGGACCCGTACCACAAGGTCGGGCAGGCGCACGGGCTCAGCTTCAGCGTCCGGGATGGGGTGACCGTGCCGCCGTCGCTGCGGAATGTGTTCAAGGAGCTGGGCGAGGACCTGGGCGTGCCGAAGCCGCGCAGCGGCAACCTCAACGGCTGGGCGGCGCAGGGCGTGCTGCTGCTCAACTCGGTGCTCACCGTCCGGCAGGCCACCCCCGGCTCGCACGCCAACAAGGGCTGGGAGGAGTTCACCGACGCCACCATCCGGGCCCTCGACGCCCTCGACCAGCGGGTGGTCTTTTTGCTCTGGGGCGGCTACGCCCGCAAGAAGGCCGCCCTCGTCACCAACCCGCAGCACGTGGTGCTGGAGGCCGGCCACCCGAGCCCGATGAACCCGCGCGGTTTCCTCGGCAGCCGTCCGTTCAGCGCGGCCAACAAGGCGCTCGCCGACGCCGGCCTGTCCACGATCGACTGGGAGCGTTCAGCCGACTGACCCGGCTTGTTCCGCGTCGGCGGCCCGTCGCTGGCGGTAGCGGCGCAGCAGGCCGGCTGCGCCCGGATCGGTCAGCTCCACCTCGAGCAGCGGCACGACCCGGTAGCTGCGGTCGCCGTGCCGCACCTCGATCGACTCGGGCAGTTCGTCGCACACCTGCGCGCGGATCTCGCCGTACCGGGTCCGCCAGCGATGCTCGCCGGGCTCCTCCGGCTCGAGCTGGAGGCCGCCGAACTCCTCCCACCGGGCGTTCCAGCGCTGTCCGTACGCCGCCGCCAGCCAGGCGGTGAACTGGGCCGAGTCGCGCCACCGCACCGCGATCTCCACCGCGTCGACCGGCACCGGAGCGCCCTGGAGCAGAGCAGCAGTGCTCCCGGCGAGCAGGTGGGGCAGGTCGCCGAGCCGCTCGATGACGCGGTCCAGCCCCAGGTCGTCGATCCGCTCGGCCAACGGCCGGCTGGCCAGCTCCGTCATCCTGGCGTCGAGATGACTGTCCAGCGGCTCGGCGCCGAGGGTGAGTTGGAGGTCGAGCGCGGCGAAGAGTCGCTCGACCAGCGGGATGCTGGGCATTCGGTTGCCCCGCTCCACACGGGCCACCGCGCTCTGGCTCAACCCGGCCAGGTCGGCCAGCTCGTGCTGGGTCAGGAACCGGGCGCCTCGCTCACGACGGAGGGCGGCGGCGATCTGGCTGGCGAGGCGACTGTCGGACACCACCGGATGATGACCTACCGCAGAGAGCGATATGCCTCTCCGTCATATTTATGCCTCACAGTCATATCGCTCTGCAGAGTGATCCCAGGCGCAGGGGTCACAGGCCGTCGGCGGCCGGTGCTCGGACCCGCGTCGGGGCCGCCAGGTCTGCCAGGACGGGGTTCGACCGGGCGTGCGCGGGCAGCCGACTAGGCTGGCATACCGTGCTCGTACTCGTGGTGGACTCCTCGACCCCCGCGGTGACCGCCGCGCTGGTGGAGGTCACGGCGGACGGCGTCGCGACCCGCGCGCACCGGTGCACGGTCGACGCCCGGGCGCACGGTGAGCTACTCGCGCCGCAGGTCGACGCGGTGCTGGCCGACGCCGACGCGCGCCCTGGTGACCTGTCCGCGATCGTCGTCGGGCTCGGCCCCGGTCCGTTCACCGGGCTGCGCGTCGGTCTGGTCACCGCCGCCACGATGGGCCAGGTGCTGCGCATCCCCACGTACGGCGTCTGCTCGCTCGACGGCATCGGCTACCCGGCGGCGGCAGGTGAGCCGGTCCTCGCCGCCAGCGACGCCCGCCGCCGGGAGGTCTACTGGGCGGTGTACGACGGCGGCGGCCAGCGGATCGCCGGGCCGAACGTGGACGCCCCTGTGGTCGCCGCGGAGCGGGCCCGCGACCTGGCGGCCACCGTGGCGGTCGGCGACGGCGCCCACCGGTACGCCGACGTGCTGGGCCTTCCGGTACGGGAGGAGCCGCGCTATCCGGACGCCACGGCGCTGGTCGGGCTGGCCGCGGAGCGGATCCGCGCGGGGGCCCCGAGCGAACGACTCACCCCGCTCTACCTGCGCCGCCCGGACGCCGTGGCGGCGACCGGCCACAAGCCGGTTCTGCCGTGAATACGGTGCGGCTGGGCCGGTTCCGCTGGTGGCACATCGACCAGGTGCTACCGATCGAGGCGGACCTCTTCGGCGCCGAGCAGTGGTCGCCGCCGATGTTCTGGAACGAACTCGCCAACGGGCACCACTACCTGGTCGCCACCGACGACGGCGGTGACGTGCTCGGCTACGCCGGGCTGGCCCTGGCGGCGCCCGACGAGGCGTGGGTGCAGAACATCGCGGTCCGCCGGGACGCGCAACGCCGGGGGATCGGTCGCATCCTGCTGGAGGCCCTGCTCGCCGAGGCCGCCCAGCGGGGCGCCCGCAGCACCCTGCTGGAGGTCGCCGCCGACAACGCCCCGGCGCAGCGCCTCTACGCGACGTACGGCTTCGAGCCGATCGGAATCCGGCGCGGCTACTACCAACCGAGCAACACCGACGCGCTGGTCATGCAGCGCACCCAGGATTGATGAGCATGGCTGACGAACCACTGATCCTCGGCATCGAGACCTCGTGCGACGAGACCGGCGTCGGCATCGTCCGCGGGCACACCCTGCTCGCCGACGCGATCGCCTCCAGCGTGGACGAGCACGCCCGCTTCGGCGGCGTGGTGCCGGAGGTGGCCAGCCGCGCCCACCTGGAGGCCATCGTGCCCACGATGGACCGGGCACTCGCCGAGGCCGGGGTGACCATCGCCGACGTCGACGCGATCGCGGTGACCTCCGGCCCGGGCCTGGCCGGCGCGCTGCTGGTCGGGGTGGCGGCGGCCAAGGGGTACGCGCTGGCGGCCGAGAAGCCCGTGTACGGGGTGAACCACCTCGCCGCGCACGTCGCCGTGGACACCCTGGAGCACGGGCCGCTGCCGGAGCCGGCGATCGCCCTGCTCGTCTCCGGCGGACATTCGTCGCTGCTGCGCATCGACGACCTGGCCCGCGGGGTGACCCCGCTCGGCGCGACCATCGACGACGCGGCGGGGGAGGCGTTCGACAAGGTGGCCCGGCTGCTCGGACTGCCGTTCCCCGGCGGACCCTGGATCGACCGGGAAGCCCGGGCCGGCGACGCCGGGGCGATCGGCTTCCCGCGCGGCCTGACCGCCCCGAAGGACCTGGCCGCCCACCGGTACGACTTCTCCTTCTCCGGCCTGAAGACCGCGGTGGCCCGCTGGGTGGAGGCGCGGCAGCGGGCCGGCGAGCCGGTGGCGGTGGCCGACGTGGCGGCCTCGTTCCAGGAGGCGGTCTGCGACGTGCTGGTCGGCAAGGCGTTGGACGCCTGCCGCACCAGCGGCATCGAGACGCTGGTGATCGGCGGGGGAGTGGCGGCGAACTCCCGGCTGCGCGCGATGGCCGAGCACCGGGCGGCGAAGCACGGGATCCGGGTGCGGGTGCCGCGGCCGAAGCTGTGCACCGACAACGGGGCGATGGTGGCGGCGCTCGGCTCGCACCTGGTCGCCGCCGGTGTCGCGCCGAGCCGGCTCGACCTGCCCGCCGACTCCGCCATGCCGCTGACCCTGGTCAGCGTGTGACGTGCCGCCCGCCGCGAACGAGAGGGACGTCGTGATCGTACGGATGTGGGAGGCGCGCGCCGAGCCGTACGGCTTCGCCGACCTGATCACCTGGGTCTGCGACACCGTCCTGCCCGAGTTCGAGCACGACCCGCGGCACCTGTCCAGCGAGGTGTTCTCCTCCACCGATCACCGGCTGGTGGTGATCTCCAAGTGGCGGAGCGAACCCCGGGACCTGCCCGACCCGCCGGCCCGACTGGTCGCCCGGCCGGCGCACTCCTGGGATTTCACCCAGGTCGACCGCTGACCGGGCGGCTGTCGGCTCAGACCCGCAGGGTCGGGGCGGGGTTGGGGTGGTTGCGGAAGGACCGGTCGGTGCCGATCTGGAAGGAAGGCACCCACTCCAGCCGGCCGTCGGCCTTGTGCACCACCGGCACCGAACCGGCCATCGCGTACGACATGTTGCCGTCCACGATGTGTTCCCGGGCGCCGATCCGGAAGACGTACACGGAATCGTTTTCGGTGATCTCCCGGTCGTCCAGGCAGTAGGTGCCCACCGGCCACTCCGGTTCGGTGGCCCGCCGGACGATGTCCCGGGCCTGCTCATAGGTGACAGCCATGACGCGTGATCCTATCCGGGGGGTCGAACGAACTCGGTGAGACCGCTGGGCATGGGGATGTCATCCAGGCGGACGTACGAGGTGTTGAAACCCTGTCCGAAGTAGTCGGCGACGTCGCGGCCGGCGTTCTGGCCGTCGATGAAGCGGACCTTGCCGCCGACGTTCTCCACGTTGAAGACGTGGCCACCGCCGTTCTTCCACTGGATGTAGACGACCCCGCGGGAGCCCGGGCCGTGCTGGGCGAAGGCCTTCTCGATGTCGGTCTGGCCGCCCGAGGTGAACTTCCGGCCCCAGGTGCTCTCGATGTCGGCCAGCGGGCGGCCGCCCCAGGGATGGAACTTCTGTGGCAGCGCGGTCGCCTCCACGTCGATGCCCCGGCGGCGGAGCTCGTACGTCTGCACACAGTGGGTGCAGTTCGCCGAGTAGTCGGGGTGGGGCGGCTTGAACTTGGGGTTGACCCGCTTGAGGTCGTGGGCGATCTGCTTCTCGACCTTGCGGGCGGCCCGCTTGGCACCGACCTTGCGGACCAGTTTGAGCAGCCGCTTGGCCTGCTCGAGGATGTGCTTGAGCACCGTCCGGACCTGCTGCACGATCATCTTGACCAGGCGTTGGCAGGCCATTCGGGTCACCGCGATGAAGCCCGGCACGGTGGCGGTGGAGGCGCCGAACGTGGCGACGGCGGCCGCGATCGCGGTGGTCACCTGGACCAGCAGGATGATGAGTTGGACGATGAAGGCGATCTTCATGGCCAGCGTCATCGCTGCGAAGATCATCAGCACCGCGCCGATGAGCTGCGCGGCGATCGCGTCCTCCAGCAGCCGCAGCTGCGGGCCGTCTTCGCGCTGCCACCACGCCTCGAACGCGTCGACGGTGTCACCGGTGTTGTACCGGCCGACCGCCTCGGCGGCGCCGTTGGCGCGTTCCGCGGCGGCCTGCAGCGTCATGCCGAAGGTCAACCACTGCTGGCCGGCTGCGAAGAGCAGCTCCTCGTCGGCCTGCGGCCAGTCCAACCCGATCCAGCTCAGCGGCTCGGTGAGTTCGGTGGGGAGTTCGAGACCCACGGCTCAGGCTCCGAGGCGGCCGTGCAGCGAGCTGAACAGCGCGTCGGACTGCTGATCGGCCTCGACCACCTGCTGCGCCCAGTCGGCCAGCCCCTCGGCGGCGGTCAGCAGGAGCTGCACGTGCGAGCCGTACGTCTCCAGGGCGTGCGACAGCACCTCGGTGTACGCGGCCCCGAAGACCGTCCCCGGCTCGTCCGCGCCCCACGGGTTCTGCGTGGTGACTGTGGCCTCCAGGGTGCTCAGGCCCGTCTCGAGCTCCACGGCGACGCCGGCGATCGCCTGCGCCGCGTCGGCCAGCACCTCCGGCTCGGTGTGCATCGGCTTCATCGGGCCCCGCTCCCGCCCAGCCGGTCGAGGCGGTCCGCGATCTGCTGTGCCGCCGCGGTGAGGTCATCGAGCCGGCGCTGCGCTCCGAAGCCCAGGTCGTTGAGGAGTGGGCCCAACCCGGCGGGCAGCGCCGGCGGCTCCGCGGCGAGCTGCTCCTCGAGCCTTTCCTGCACCTGCCCACGTGCCGCGCTGAACGCCGCCCGGATGGCCGCCGAGAGGTCCGCCGCCGGCAGCCGCATGACCCGCGGGTCGAGGTCGAGGGCGAGGAGGTCCCCGGTGCCGTCCACCTCGACGTGCACGAGGCCGTCGGCAGCGTCGGCGGCACCCCGTGCCGTGGTGAAGCGGCCCAGCAGGCCGTCCGGTCGGTTGTACGGGTCGGTCACGCGGCCACTCCATCCCCACGGTCGACTGTGGAGGGACGCGGATCGCGTCCCGCGGGAAGCCTAGCCACCGCACGCGAGTCGGGTGGTCCCGCCGTCCGCGCCACCGGTGCGACCTGCGTCGCACTCCTGGTGACCGGCCGGAATTCGTTGGCGCGCGGCCTCGGCGGCCGCCTAGCGTCAGCTTGTCATGCGCTTCTCACCGGCCGGCGATCCCGGCACCCCCGACCACCGTTCCGCCACCCGTTACCTGGTGTGGCTGGCCGGTCGGCACCCGCTGCTCTTCACCGGCGCCATCGGGCTCGCCGTGGTCTGGATGGTCGCCCAGGCGTTGATGCCGGCCGCCGTGGGCCGTGCCGTCGACGCCGGTCTCACCCACCGCGACCAGGACGCCCTGCTCGGCTGGGGGCTCGCGCTGCTGGGGCTGGGCGTGGTCCAGGCGGTGGCCGGGATCCTCCGGCACCGCTGCGCGGTGCACAACTGGCTCGGCGCCGCGTACCGGACCGTGCAGGTGACGGTCGACGCCGCCAACCGGCTCGGCGCCGCGCTGCCCCGCCGGGTCGCCGCCGGCGAGGTGGTCAGCATCGGTACGGCAGACATCGAGCACATCGGCAGCGCCATTGACATCACCGCCCGGGGCACCGGCGCGGTCGTCGCCATCGTGACCGTGGCGGTGATCCTGCTGGACTCGTCGATGCCGCTCGGGCTGGTCGTGGTGCTCGGCGTGCCGCTGCTGATGGGCGTGGTCGCGCTGCTGATCCGGCCGCTGCACCGGCAGCAGCAGGCGTACCGGGATCAGGAGGGCCGGCTGACCGCCCGGGCCGGGGACATCGTCTCCGGGTTGCGGGTGGTGCGCGGGGTGGGCGGCGAGCCGGTCCTCTCCGCGCGCTACCGCACCCAGTCCCAGGCGCTGCGCGCCGACGGCCTCCGGGTGGCCCGGGTCGAGTCGCTGCTGGAGGCCGCGCAGGTCCTGCTTCCCGGCGCGTTCCTGGTGCTGGTGACCTGGCTCGGCGCCCGGTTCGCGCTGCGCGGCGAGATCAGCGCCGGCCAGCTGGTCGCCTTCTACGGCTACACCGCGTTCCTGGTCAGCCCGCTGCGCAACCTCACCGAGGCGGCCGACAAGCTGACCCGCGGGCACGTGGCCGCCCGGCGCGTGGTCCGGCTGCTCCGGCTCGCCCCGGAACTGGTCGACCCGGCCCACCCGGTGCCGCTGCCCGACGGCCCCGGTGAGCTGGTCGACGTCCAGTCCGGGCTGGTGCTGCGCCCGGGCC
>JBARAE010000950.1:0-5302 GCA_049791715.1 Micromonospora sp. | reverse complement strand
CGGCGAGCATGCCGGGCGCGGCGTCGACCAGGGTCAGCCGGACCCCCGGGACCGCCGCGGCGAGCAGCAGTGAGAGCAGCCCGGTGCCCGCGCCCAGGTCCAGCACCTCGGGGGTACGCCCGGAGGCCAGCGCCGCCCGCAGCGGCGGGGCGGCCACCTCGACCGCGGTGCCGTAGAAGGCGTCGAAGCAGGGCACCAGCCGGCGGCGGGCCTCGTCGTAGCTCCCCGCCACCGCGTCGAACGCGTCCGCCACACTCATCGCGTCTCCCAATGTTCAGGATTCCTGTCCCACATTCTAAACCCTGAAGTCCGGCTCGTCACCGCCGTGCGGTGTGAGCCCCTCTTGACAGGACCGAAACAGACGGGACCCGGACCGGAAACCCCCCGTCGGCACGCTTTCTCGGCATGACAGACGGTGCACGCGTGGCGACCGGAGCGGGGCTTCCGCCTCGGGAGGCGGCCACGCACTGCCCGTACTGCGCCCTCCAGTGCGGGATGGTGCTACGGGAGCACGACGGGCGGGTCGAGGTGCTTCCCCGCCAGTTCCCCACCAACCGGGGCGGCCTCTGCCAGAAGGGCTGGACCGCCGCCGACCTGCTCGACCACCCCGACCGGCTCACCACCCCGCTGCTGCGTGACCGGCCCGGCGCCGACCTGCGCCCGGCGAGCTGGGACGAGGCACTGGACCGGGTCGCCGCCGGCATCCGCACCGTTCAGGAGGGACACGGCCGGGACGCGGTCGCCGTCTTCGGCGGCGGCGGTCTCACCAACGAGAAGGCGTACGCGCTCGGGAAGTTCGCCCGGGTGGCGCTGCGTACCCGGCACATCGACTACAACGGCCGGTGGTGCATGTCCTCCGCGGCGGCCGCCGGGATCCGTGCCTTCGGCGTCGACCGGGGGCTGCCCTTCCCGCTGGCCGACCTCGGCCACGCCGACACCCTGCTGCTGGTCGGCGCGAACCCGGCGGAGACCATGCCGCCGCTGATGCGGCACCTCGCCGACCAGCGCAACCGGGGCGGCCGGCTGATCGTGATCGACCCCCGGGCCACCGCCACCGCCCGCCAGGCCGACCTGCACCTGCAACCACTGCCCGGCACGGACCTGGCGGTCGCCAACGCTCTGCTGCACATCGCGCTCACCGAGGGCTGGATCGACCGCGAGTACGTGGCGACCCGGACCACCGGCTTCGACGACGTCCGGCGCACCGTGGCGGGTTACTGGCCGGCCGAGGTGGAACGCCTCTCCGGGGTTCCGGTGGCCGACCTGGAGGCGACCGCGCGGGCGCTGGCCGGCGCCGGCCGCGCCATCATCCTCACCGCCCGGGGCGCCGAGCAGCACGCCAAGGGCGTCGACACGGTCACCGCCTTCATCAACCTCGCGCTCGCCCTGGGCCTGCCCGGCCGCCCCGGCTCCGGGTACGGCTGCCTGACCGGGCAGGGCAACGGCCAGGGCGGACGGGAGCACGGGCAGAAGGCGGACCAGCTACCCGGGTACCGGCGGATCGACGATCCGGCCGCCCGGGAGCACGTGGCCCGGGTCTGGGGCGTACCCGCCGACGAGTTGCCGGGGCCGGGGGTGCCGGCGTACCGGCTGCTGGATTCGCTCGGTGCGGCGGGCGGGCCGCGGGCGCTGCTGGTCTTCGGCTCCAACCCGGTGGTGTCGGCGCCCCGCGCGGCGCGGGTCACCGACCGGCTGCGCGGGCTGGACCTGCTGGTCGTCGCCGACTTCCTGCTCTCCGAGACGGCCGCCCTCGCCGACGTGGTGCTGCCGGTCACCCAGTGGGCCGAGGAGGACGGCACGATGACCAATCTGGAGGGTCGGGTGCTGCGCCGCCGGGCGCTGCGCGAGCCGCCCCCGGGGGTCCGCACCGACCTCGAGGTCCTCGCCGCACTCGCCGCCCGTCTGCAAGGAGGGGGCCCTTCTTATCGCGACATGCATAACAAGGGGTCCTTCCTCACACCGGAGGAGGCGTTCCCTAGCGATCCGCGCACGGTGTTCGACGAGCTGCGCCGGGCCTCGGCCGGCGGCCCGGCGGACTACGCCGGGGTGACCTGGGAACGGATCGAGCGCGACGAGGGCGTCTTCTGGCCCTGCCCGGACCAGGACGGCCCGGGCACGCCCCGGCTCTTCGCCGACTCCTTCCCCACCTCCGACGGGCGGGCCCGGTTCCACCCGGTGACCCACCGACCGGCGGCGGAGGAGGTCTGCGGCGACTACCCGCTGCACTTCACCACCGGTCGGGTCCTGGCGCAGTACCAGTCGGGCACCCAGACCCGCCGGGTCGCGGCGCTGCGCCGGGCCGCTCCCGGCGCCTTCGTCGAGCTGCACCCCGACCTGGCCGCCCGCCTGGAGGTCGCGGACGGCGACGAGGTGCGGGTCGTCTCCCGCCGGGGCGAGTTGCGCGCGCCGGCCCGGCTCAGCCCGACGATCCGGCCGGACACCGTCTTCGCGCCGTTCCACTGGGGCGGCGCCGCCCGGGCCAACTCGGTCACCAACGACGCCGTCGACCCGGTCTCGGGAATGCCCGAATTCAAGATCTGCGCGGTACGAGTCGAAAGGGCGGGGTCGTGAGCGAACGGGTCGTGATCGTCGGGTACGGGATGGCCGGGTCCCGGCTCGCCGCCGAGCTGCACGCGCGGGGCGGCGACCGGAAGGTCACCGTGCTCGGGGCGGAGCCGCACCGGGCGTACAACCGGATCATGCTCTCCACCCTGCTGGCCGGGAAGATCGGCGAGCCGGACGTGGAACTGGCCGAGGTCGTCGGGCACGGCGTGGATGTGCGGACCGCGGTGGCGGTCACCGCCATCGACCGGGCCGCCGGAGAGGTGTGCACCGACGACGGCGACCGGATCGGCTACGACCACCTGGTGCTGGCCACCGGCAGCCGGGCGATCGTGCCGCCGCTGCCCGGCCTCGACCCGCTGCCGGAGCGGGTGGTCCCGTTCCGCACCCTCGACGACTGCCGGCGGATCCTGGCCGCCGCCCGGAATGCCCGCAGCGCCCTGGTACTGGGCGGCGGGCTGCTCGGGCTGGAGGCGGCCCGCGGGCTGGCCGCCCGGGGACTGGACGTGACCGTCGTCCACCCGATCGGGCATCTGATGGAACGGCAGCTCGACCCGGCCGCCGGGGCGCTGCTCGCGGACACCCTCGCCGGCCTCGGCGTACGGACCCGGCTGGGCGTCACGGCGACCGGGGTGACCGCCGGCCCCGACGGTGTCCGCCTCGACCTGGCCGACGGCGACTCCCTCGCCGCGGACCTGCTCGTCGTCTCCTGCGGGGTACGCCCCGACACCGCCCTGGCGGCCGCCGCCGGACTGACCGTGGAACGCGGGATCGTGGTGGACGACCGGATGCGCACCAGCGACCGGCGGATCTCGGCGATCGGCGACTGCGCCCAGCACGACGGCACGCTGACCGGGCTGGTCGCCCCGGCGTGGGCGCAGGCCCGTGTGGTGGCGCAGGTGCTGACGGGCGACGACCCGCTGGCCCGCTACCGGCCCCGACCGATGGTGACCCGGCTCAAGGCGGCCGGGATCGACCTGGCCGCGATGGGGGACGCCACCGACGGTGAGCCGGCCGAGGAGCTGACCTTCGCCGACCCCGCCCGGGGCACGTACGCCCGGCTGCGGATCCGCGACGAGCGGCTGACCGGCGCGATCCTGCTCGGCGACAACCCGGCGGTCGGCACCGTCGTGCAGCTCTTCGACCGGGGTGCCCCGGTCCCGGTCGACCGCCGGTCGCTGCTGCTCGGCCGGGCCTTCGGCGCGGTCCCGGCCACGCCCGCCGCGTCCCCGGCGCTGATGCCCGACGCGGCGACCGTGTGCCAGTGCAACGACGTCAGCAAGGGCGCGCTGGTGAGCTGCTGGCGCTCCGGCGCCCGGACGGCCGACGAACTCTCCGCGGCGACCCGGGCCGGCACCGGCTGCGGCGGCTGCCGGGACGCGGTGGCCGGCATCGCCGACTGGCTGGCCGGCGCGGAACCGGTGGAGGCGACGCGATGACCGGGCGATCCGGCGGAGGTGACGGAATGGACCGCGGTGGAGGTGGCGCGATGAGCGAGCGAAGCGAGCGAATCAGCAGGCTCAGTGCGACGGTGCCTCATGACGGCACGCAGCGAAGCGGAGTGCCGGCATGAGCGGCAATCTGGTCGTCATCGGCAACGGCATGGTGGGGCAGCGCTTCGTCGAGGCGCTGCGCACCCGGGACCAGCAGCGGCGCTGGCGGGTGACGGTGCTCGCGGAGGAGGACCGGCCGGCGTACGACCGGGTGCGGCTCTCCGCGTTCTTCGACGGGGTGAGCGCCGAGGAACTGAACCTGCACACCCCGGACGACGGGGTGGAGCTACGACTGGGCGAGCCGGCCACCGGCATCGACCGGGCGCGGCGGGTGGTGACCACGGCTGCCGGCGAGTACCCGTACGACGCGGTGGTGCTGGCCACCGGGTCGTACCCGTTCGTACCGCCGGTCGACGGCGCGGGCCTGCCCGGAGTCTTCGTCTACCGGACGCTGGACGACCTCGAGGCGATCCGTGCGCACGCCCGGGGCCGGCGGACCGGCGCGGTGATCGGCGGCGGTCTGCTCGGGCTGGAGGCGGCGAACGCGCTGCGGCTGCTCGGCCTCACCACCCACGTGGTCGAGTTCGCGCCCCGGCTGATGCCGGTGCAGGTGGACGAGGCAGGCGGGGCGATGCTCCGCCGCTACGTGGAGGAGTTGGGGGTCAGCACCCACCTCGGCGTGGCCACCAGCGCGCTGCGCCCGGGCCCGGACGGTACGGTCGCCGCGCTGGAGCTCTCCGACGGCGGCACCGTGGACGCCGAGCTGGTCGTGGTGGCCGCCGGCATCCGACCCCGGGACGAGCTGGCCCGGGCCGCCGGGCTGACCCTCGGCCCGCGCGGCGGGGTGCTGGTCGACGCCGCCTGCCGCAGCGACGACGAGCGGATCTGGGCCGTCGGCGAGTGCGCGGCGGTCGACGGCACCTGCCACGGCCTGGTCGCACCCGGGTACGCGATGGCCGAGGTGGTCGCCGACCGGCTGCTCGGCGGCTCGGCCACCTTCCCCGGCGCGGACACCGCCACCAAGCTCAAGCTGCTCGGCGTGGACGTGGCGTCCTTCGGCGACGCGCACGGCGTCACCCCGGGGTGTTTGGACGTCACCTTCACCGACCCGGCCACCCGGGCGTACGCGAAGCTGGTCCTCTCCGACGACGCGCGGACCCTGCTGGGCGGCGTGCTCGTCGGGGACGCGAGCGCGTACCCGACGCTGCGGGCCAGCGTCGGCGGGCCGCTCCCCGCTCCCCCGCTGG
>JBARAE010000949.1:0-3098 GCA_049791715.1 Micromonospora sp. | reverse complement strand
CGGCGGGTGGGCCGGAACCGGGTCGCCTGTGGATGGTCACGAGAAGGTGTCATCGTCGAAGCATCGCGCAGCGAACCCGGTACGCGCAGTCATATCCCCGCCGCCCGTGCGTCGGCGTTCGGTCACTCCGTACCGGCCGTCCGGCCGGGTCCGGGTGGATCTCGTACCCTTCACTACCTGCCGGGACGGACATGTCGTGGGCTGGGCGGCCGATTCGCCGCCCCGGTCGCGGTGAACGTCGCAAACCCGGGTGTCGGCTCCGGCCGGTCGCAGTAGCGTGTCCCGGTCCGCCAGGGAAGGGGAACACGATGGGGCAGCGCCGGGAGGCGAGGGTGCTCGTCTTCGACGCCGACGACACACTCTGGGAGAACAACGTCCTCTTCGAGCGGGTGATCGACGACTTCCTCGCCTGGCTGGACCACCCGACGCTGGACCGCACCGCGATCCGGGCCGTGCTCGACGACATCGAGCGGGCCAACGCGGTCGCGCACGGCTACGGCAGCAAGGTCTTCCTGCGCAGCCTGGGGGAGTGCCTGGAGAAGCTGCGCGAGCGGCCGGCCACCGAGCGGGAGCGCCGCGAGATCGACGAGCTGGCCGCCGCGCTGGTCGGGCACAAGGTCGAGCTGATGCCCGGGGTCGCGGAGACGCTGGACGACCTCGCCACCCGGCACGAGCTGCTGCTGCTCACCAAGGGGGAGCGGGAGGAGCAGCAGCGCAAGCTCGACGCCTCCGGCCTGCTGCACCACTTCCGGGCCGCGCACATCGTCGCGGAGAAGGACGTCGAGACGTATCGCTGGCTGGCCGCCGAGCACGGCTTCGACCCGGCCACCGCGTGGATGGTCGGCAACTCCCCGAAGTCCGACATCCTGCCCGCCCGGGCCGCCGGCATGAACGCGGTCTTCATTCCGAACGAGAACACCTGGGTTCTCGAGCACGACGAGCTGGACCCGGCCGACACCGGGGTGGTCCGGCTGGCGGCCTTGCCGGATCTGCTGCGGCACTTCTGAGCGGCCAGAGCCGGTAGCGTTCCGCTGGTGCCGTTGACCTTTCCGTCGCACCTGGCGCCGGTCCTTCCGCTGAAGCTGTGGCGACCGCGTTGGTTCGACGGCGTCGCGCTGTCCACCGGCGCGGTCGCCCCGGACGTCGGCTACCTGTTCGCCGGCACCCGCTTCGACCTCGGGCAACGCACCCACACCCTGGCCGGGCTGCTCTGGTGGTGCCTACCGGTGGCCCTGGGCTACGCCTGGCTCGTCCGCCGTACGGTGGCCGGGATCGCGGCGCACCTGCCCGGTGAGCGCGTCTTCGCCTGGCACCGGTACGCCGCGCTCCGCGACGTCCGCCACCCCTGGCGCGTCGCCATCTGGTCTGCGCTCGTCGGCGCCGCCAGCCATGTGGGCTGGGACTGGCTGACCCACACCGACCACTGGCTGCGGCTTTTCGGGATCGCCGACTTCCACGCGGCGACCGGCATCCACTGGTGGTCCTTCTCGGACCTGCTCAGCACGATCCTCGGCGCGGTCGTCGTGGTGGGGCTGGCGGTGTGCGCCGGCCGTCGGCATGAGATTGTGGACGCGGCACCGCCCGCGCCGCCGGCGCGGCCCGCGCTCTTCTGGGGCGTGGCAGGGGCGGTCGCCGCCGTCGGAGTGCCGGTGCTGGCCGCGCTACCCGTCGCCGCGATGCCCGCTCCCAGCCTGGTGCGGCTTCTCCACGTGGCCGCGGTCGCGCTCATCCTCGGCGCGGTGGCGGCCGGCGGGCTCGGGACCGGCGGAAGAGTCACCGGGCGGGCCGATCGCCTCGTTAAGAAACAGCGTCACGTTGGCTGACCGTGTTACGCCGACATGCCGTATTCCAACGTTGGTATCAATCACATTCTCTTGCACCGGTGAAACCTTGTCTGACCTGCGGCCTGGTGCCTAACCTGAGCCCGCGTTCACGGCTCTTCGGGGTGAGTCGGGAACGCACCGAAGTCCGGTAGTTGGGCACCGTGGAGCTGAGTGCATGCGGGCCGGCTCGCCGTGTTGAGCCCGGCGTGGGCGGCGTGCCACGCCCGCCGCGCTCGCAACGGCGAAATCCGCTACCACGCCGGACGGCTGGGGGTCAGGACCGGGGAGTTGCGGACCCGGTCCTGACCCGTCCCCAGTGGTCGATCATTGTCCAGCGGTCGGTGGGGAGACGAGCGGTACGTGTCAGCACCAGGTGATCGTCGGCGGGACCCGACCAACAAGCCCGCCGACCTGACCAGCCTGCCGTCGGCCACCCAGCAGGTCGTCATCGTCACCGGCCACAGCTACCGCACCACGTACGCGACCCTGGAGACGTACGCGATGACCGGTGGTCGCTGGACTGCCGTCCTCCCGCCGCTGCCGGCCCGGATCGGCGCGGACGGGTTCAGCGACGACCACGTCGAAGGCGTGCCGACCACCCCGACCGGCGTCTACGCCATCGGCCCGACCATGTACGGCATCGCGGCGAACCCGGGCGTCCGCTACCCGTACCACCAGATCGTCACCAACGACTGGTGGAACGCGAACCCGGACTCCCCGCTCTACAACACCTTCCAGCACTCGGCCACCAGCCCCGGGGGCCACAGCGAGCCCCTCTGGCAGGAGACTCCCGCGTACACGCACTTCGCGGTGATCAGTTACAACCTGCCGCCGACCGTCGAGAGCCCGGTTCCGGGTGCGGGCAGCGGGATATTCCTGCACGAGTTCAGCACCGCCGGCGGCAATGCGACGGCCGGCTGCGTCAGCCTTTCGCACGCGCACCTGGTGGAGGTGCTCACGTGGCTGGACCCGAAGGCCTCGCCGCGCATCGTGCTCTGCCCTGTGCAGGACCTCCGCCGGTACTGACCAGCCCGCCGCCGGACGTCGGCTTCGCCACCACGGACCCGACCGGCACCGAGCGGTCTCGTCCACCATGGTCACCGGGCCCGGGAGCCTCAGCATGCCGGAAGTCAGGGCGATCGGCCCTATGGCGGAGACCCCTCGGGGAGCCACAGTGAGTCATGACACCTCAGCGCGTACCACTGCTCGCCAGCCTGGTCGTGCTGCTCGCGGCGGCCGCCTGCTCGACCGGCCGCGACGACGCGAGCTCCGCGC
>JBARAE010000948.1:0-1663 GCA_049791715.1 Micromonospora sp. | reverse complement strand
GCCGACCCGGACGGGTTCGTGACGACCCAGGGGCACGTGCTCCGGGTACCGGACCTGCTCGCCACCCTGACCACCGAGGCGGTGATCCACCACCTCGACCTGGTCGTGGACCTGCCGGACGCCCCGCCGCCCGCGGCACAGCCCACCCGGGTCGCGGTGACCACCGTGGACGGCCTGCTCAGCGACGACGCCGTCCGCCCGACCGGCTGGGACGACCGGGAGTACCTGCTCAAGGCCGCCGGACGGGTGCCGCTCACCGACCGGGACCGGCGGGAGCTGGGTGAGGCGGCCGGCTGGTTCCCGCTGATCGGCTGACGGTCAGACGATGGCCATGTCGACGAAGCGGGACAGGTGCAGTTGGGCGGCGACGGTGATCGTGTCCGTCGGCCCATTTCGATGCTTGGCGACAATGAAGTCCGCCTCGCCCGCGCGCGGCGACTCCTTGTCGTAGTAGTCGTCGCGGTGCAGGAGGATGACCACGTCGGCATCCTGCTCGATCGAGCCGGATTCGCGCAGGTCAGACAGCTGCGGGCGCTTGTCCGTCCGCTGCTCCGGGCCACGGTTCAGCTGGCTGACCGCGATCACCGGGCACTCGACCTCCTTGGCCAGCAGCTTCAGGCCACGGGACAGGTCGGCCACCTCCTGCTGGCGGCTCTCGGTGCGCTTCGGGGAGGTCATCAGCTGGAGGTAGTCGACCACCAGCAGCTTGAGGTCGTGGCGTTGCTTTAGCCGGCGCGCCTTGGCGCGGATCTCCATCAGGTTCATGCTCGGGGTGTCGTCGACGAACAGCGGCGCCTCGCTGATCTCACCCATCCGGCGGGCCAGCTTGGTCCAGTCGTCGTCGGAGAGCTGCCCCGAGCGCAGCACGTGCAGCGGCACCCGCGCCTCGGCGGAGAGCAGCCGCATGACGATCTCCACCTTGGACATTTCCAGCGAGAAGATGGCGCTGGCCAGATTGTGCTTCACCGACGCGCAGCGGGCGAAATCCATTGCCGCGGTCGACTTGCCCAGACCGGGGCGCCCGGCGACGATGATCAGCTGGCCGGGGTGCAGGCCGTTGAGCAGCCGATCCAGGTCGGTGAAGCCGGTCGGCACGCCGGTCATCACGCCGCCCTGGGCGCCGACCGCCTCGATCTCGTCCAGGGTCGGCTGGAGCATGTCGGCGAGCACCGCGAAGTCCTCGCTCACCCGGCGCTCGGTCACGTCGTAAACGGCCTGCTGGGCGAGGTCGACGATGTCGTCGGTATCCCGCCCGCCGCCGGCCGCGCCGCCGTAGCCGAGCTGCACGATCCGGGTGCCCGCCTCGACGAGCCGGCGCAGCACCGCCCGCTCGGAGACGATCCGCGCGTAGTAGGCGGCGTTGGCGGCGGTGGGCACGCTGGCGATCAACGTGTGCAGGTAGGGTGCGCCGCCGATCCGGCCCAGGTCGCCGGAGTCCGACAGCGCCGCCGCCACGGTGATCGGGTCGGCGGGCTCGCCCCGGCCGTACAGGTCGAGAATCGCGTCGAAGACGGTGGCGTGCAGCGGACGGTAGAAGTCGCCGGTACGCAGGATCTCCACCACGTCGGCGATCGCGTCCTTGGACAGCAGCATGCCGCCCAGTACGCACTGCTCGGCCGCGATGTCCTGCGGCGGCGTGCGGTCGAACTGCCCGTCGTACCGC